>CACYCU010000073.1 GCA_902772945.1 uncultured bacterium
AGTGTGCCGTTATCCCATGAGGTAAAATGGTAATATATGTCTGGAGATAAAAATGGGAACATTTGGTATTAACAGCAGTAATTTAGATTTAAAAACTAATACTAATATATCTATTGATAATAATAATGTTAACTCACCAAAAATTGTAGATGTAGAAGTAGGTAAATTTTCAGAACAAGATAAAATAAATTATTTAATTGGGCAAGGATATACCCCGGAAGAAGCTAAAAAAATAATTGCAAATAATCCGCAGATTACTTCATTTCAAGATTTAAGTGAATTTGTCAATAAACAAAAGAAAACTAATATACCTCAGGTTACTGATAAAGATAAAAAAGAACAGCCTGTTGAAAAACCTGAAGAATTTTCTTTTAAGGAGTTTAATAAATTAGATTTAAAATCCAAAGCAACTGTGTTGGCAGATGAATATGCAAAAAATCAGAATTTAGATACTTGGGATGGAATGACTGATAACGAGAAGTTAGAAGCCAGAAAAATTTCTGTAAATAATGTTATTAAAAAATATAACAAATTAAATTTAGATATAACATATGATAAGATAGAAGAATATCTTAATAATCCAGAGTTGCTGTCAAAGTTGCCTGAGGATAAGCGTATTGCATATGAAAATGTCATTAGTGAGTTGTTATTAGATTTAAAAGTCGCAAATGAAAATAAATTGTCATTAGATGAATTTTATGGTGATGTAGAAGATGAAAACAATTTAATGAAAGATAGTACGAGAAGTTCTCGAAAATATGAATATATAGATAATTTATATAACAATGATCGCGAAAATTATGATGCTCTTAATGACAATATAAAGAATGCTTATAATGCTCAAAAAGTTATAATTGCTGCTGCTGAAAAATATTTTGATGAATCAGGTATGACTCCCGAAGATGTCTCAAATAGAATTCAACTCCGCAAAGACGCAGGTGAAAAAATTAGTGAAGCAACTATAACTTATAGATACTTGCGACACATGCAAAAGGAAGACCCTCAGGCAATAGAGAATGATCCTGTTTTAAAAAATTTGTATAATTTTTATCAGGACATTGATTCGAAGTGTCAAAAGAGTAAAATAGGCAAACCTTCATTAGCTACTACGCCTAATTTTAATTTTACGAATAAATCATTAAGATTAATGGCTCAGAGTGAGGTTTATCAAAGAGCATACAAAGATGCTAAAGATAAAGTTAATGTTGAACATCCTCAAAACGGGAATGATTATACTCAATTGCCAGAGTATCAGGCTATGTTGGCATATACAAAAGACCGTTTATCGCAAGTAAATACTCCGGAAGAACGTAGACAAATACTTCGAGATTTGACCGAAGGTTTTGGACCGGATGGAATGTATTTATTTGGTAAAGTAAAAGAACAATTAAGAGCAGAACGTGGCGGTACTTCCATTCATTCGGATTTAGATGCTATGGTAAGGGCTAATAAGGATGGCTCAATTGATGCAGAAGATTATCATGTTGCATATACAGATGGAAATATTGAAAATAAATATGATACGTCAACATATGTAGTTGCAACTATGGCTAAGGATGCAATAAAAAATGAAGAAAATATAAAACAAATACAGCGTTTTGCTCCTATGGATCATGAATTAATAAATGAAGAAATGGTAGAAAATGGTTGTCCTGAAGAAGTTAGAGACAGAATTGGTTATGATGCAGTTGAAAATATAGAAAAATATGAACCAGATGCGCGAGAAAATAAAATAAGCCAATTAGGTTATTATTTTTCAGAAATTCGTGGTAAAGAAGTTCAAAATGAATTAAAAACAAAAATTATAAAGCTTGGCGACGAAGGATCTTATAAGGCATTTGCAAGTAGTGCCAGTTCATATAAAGGTTCTGCGCAAATCTCACTTGCCGATAACGTTATGAGCATGGCTAATTACTTTAGTGATGAAGCTAATATTAGAGCACAATCTGCATTAGCAAACGATGTCCAAAATTGTGATGTCGAAAATCAACTTGAAATTCACTCAACAATTATGAATAATTCAAAATATGATGAGGTTTTAGAGCTTGCATCAAGCAACATTCATAATTATGATCCGAGTGTTCAGAGTGATGCAATCAGAGTAACATATGCAACCGGCAACCAAGCTGCAATTACCGCTTGCGAAGCTCAATTGAATCAATGTTCAGGTGTTAATGCGTCCGAAAGTACTTATGCAAATTATGTACAAAATCAATCCACTGCGCAAAATATTAATGAAGCTTTAGCCAGTGGAGATTCTCAAAAGCTTGTTCAACTTGTATTAAATAATAGCTTGGAAATAACCAAATATCTTAGTTCGTGTTCGCAAAAAGATAAAGAAATTTTTGTTGAAAACTTTTGTAAAGCTGCTACAGAATCGCAATTATTAAACTTCATCAAGAATAATAAAGGCAGTTCTTCTATGTTGGAATTAGTAATGAAATATTCCAATGGTAAAGTAAGTAAAGGAAAATTGTTTGGTGCATTTTACGATGGTCAAAAAGGTAATATTGCAAAGCTTTTAAATATTTTAGATATAAAAGGAGCAGAAGTTATAAATTTAGCAGAATCATATAAAGAACATGCTCCGGATATTGCGTTAGCTGTTGACAGTTCCGAATTAGCAAGAATGATTATTACAAATCCGGAAGCCTGGGGTTACCAAATGGGTAGAGCAGAAACAGAAAAATTGCAACAATTGGCATCTCACAAAGAATTACAGGCATATAATAACGATACAACCCCTGAAACAGCAATTTCATTGCGCGATATTGCTAACAAATATTATTTGCCGGAAGGTAATCTTTTCGGCTAGGCTTGATTTTCGGTTTTGTTTGTATTCTAATATAACTACAGCAGTCATACTGCGAGTTCATTAGAAAGAAGACAATTTATAATTGCCGAATGTAGATAATATAACTAGCAAGACTCCAAGATTGCACGACAGCACGACATTAAAGAACGAGCAGTCAAGCAGTCAAGCAAAAAAAAAAAAAAAAAAAATAAAACTTGCCAAGTTTGCCGGCTTTTGTTACGGCGTCAAGCGTGCCGTTGAAACTGCTAAAAAATTGAAGTGCGAAAATCCCGACAAAAGCGTTTTTGTCTTAGGTGAACTTATTCATAACGCGCACGTTATAGCCGAATTAGAAAATTTAGGGATTAAAACTTTAACAGAAATTCCTGAAAAAGGCGAAGGTATTTGTGTTATAAGAAGTCATGGTGAAAGTCCTCAAGTTATCGAAAAAATTAAAAATGCAGGATTTGAAATTGTTGATTTAACATGTCCTGACGTAAAAAAAGTTCAACAAAAAGCCGTAGAACTTGCAAAAGAAGGATATTTTGTCGTAATCGTCGGAAAGTCAGAGCATCCTGAAGTTATCGCAATTAAAGCTAATGCTCAACTTTATACAAATAATGTTATTGTGGCTGCTAGCCCTCAACAGCTAAAATCATCAGAAAGTCTTATAAAAGCTCATAAGCGTGTCGGAGTTGTTGTTCAAACTACTCAAAGAATTTCAACACTAAATTCGGTTGTAGAATATTTGAACTCCATAGCTGATGAAGTAAAAGTCGAAAATACAATTTGCAAAAGTACTTCTATGCGTCAGGCGGAAGCAAAAGAACTTGCAAAAGAAAGTGATTTGGTTATTGTCGTCGGCTCTAAAAAAAGTGCAAATACAACGCATTTGGCAGAAATTTTGAAAGACATTACAGAAACAATTCATATAGAAAATGCTGATGAATTAGAAAATTATAAAGATTTGATAGATAAATCAATAAATATTTCAGTCACAGCAGGTGCTTCAACTCCGCAAGATGTGATTGAAAAAGTGATTGAAAAGTTAAAATGAAAGGAAAAATAAAAATGACACAAACAATTGAAAAATCAAATTTAGATGAATTTGAAAGATTATTAGAAGAATCTTTTTCAAAATCATTCTCTGTAGCTGATATCGTTGAAGGTACAGTTATGAAAAAAGAAAATGAAGGTTATTTAATCAGCGTAAAAGGTGCAAAAACCGAAGCTTTCTTACCAAACAAAGAAATCCCTTCTGCTGAAAGTGAAACACCGTTAGAAGTTGGTGAAGAAAAAGAATTTTATGTATTAAAAGAAGAAAATGACGAAGAAGGTATGCTTCTTTCATTGAAACGTCTTGCATTTGCTCAAGCATGGGCACAATTGAATGATGCAAAAATTCAGGGTGATACAATTTTGGCAAAAGTTGTTTCTGTAGTAAAAGGCGGTGTATTAGTAGATGTTGCTGATTTGAAAGGATTCATTCCTTCTTCTCAGTTGAGAACAGGTACTCCGTTTGACGGGCTTCTTGATACAAAAATAGAAGTAAAAGTTTTGGAAGCTGATCCTAAGAAAAATAAATTAATCTTGTCACAAAGATTGGCAGTTGCTGAACAAAGAGACCAAGTTGTTGATAATATTTTGTCAGAATTGCAAGAAGATCAAGTTGTTAAAGGCGAAGTTGTCAGAATAGCTGATTTTGGTGCTTTTGTTGATATTAATGGAATTGACGGTTTGCTTCCTATTTCCGAAATTTCTTGGTCAAGAATTAAACATCCGTCAGATGTTATTTCTTTAGGCGAAACTATTGAAGTAAAAATTATAAAAATTGATAGCGAACTAAAAAGAATTTCTTTGTCATTAAAGAGAATGGGCGAAGATCCTTGGCAGCAAATTGAAGGTCAATTTGAAGAAGGACAAGTTATAGACGGAACAGTAAACAAAGTTACAAGCTTTGGTGCGTTTATAAATATTTTCCCTGGTGTTGAAGCATTGTTGCCTGTTGCAGAAATGGCTGAAGAAAATGTAAACCCGTTTAACACATTTAAAGTTGGTGACAGCGTAAAAGTTCTTATCAAAAAATTTACTCCGCAAGAGCACAGAATTGCGTTGAGTATAAAAGATATCAAAAAAGACGCTGAATAGTTGTTTTTAACAAATCTGATAAGCTCCCGAAAGGGAGCTTTTTAATAATAAATTATTAAATGTAACAACAACTTAATAAAATTTTACAATGGCTGAAATCCTGTCATAATGCCGATATGATATGAGTTCCGTCGGATGGGCAAAGCGTACCCATCTTTTTGTGGTATGGTTATACCTTTTATTTATTAACATAATTCGACAATAATAATTATATTGTCGGTATTGTAATGCCAACTAGCTTATTACAAAAATCCCATCTTATATAGTCAATATTGTGGATAAAGTATAAACGTGCCCACTGTATATTCAAAAAACAAAGGTCTTAAGATTCTGAATCAAGTTCAGAATGACAAGACCTCTGTTTTTTTATTCTCCAAAATAGTTTTTCAAACCAACGGTTAATTTTTTGTTTTTGCAAAGTTTTTTAAGTTTTGCTATCGCTCTATTTTCAATCTGACGAATTCTTTCTCTTGAAACTCC
>CACYCU010000074.1 GCA_902772945.1 uncultured bacterium
AAAATCATATCAGGATTGTCATATCTCACAATGGGTATGGTAGGATTTGTTTGGCTTATTGTAGGACTATTCACAAAAGCCAGATTAAAACCTTTTATGCAATATCATATATTTCAATCAATATTCATTTCGCTCGGTTTTACGGTAATTGCAATGTTAGTTGGCTGGTTATCAAACATATTGAGCATTATTCCGCTTATCAACAAAATCGTTGCTCAAATCAATTTTCTTCTTAACATGCCAATATTGTTTGGATACTCATTTATACAAACAATACTTTATGTGTTTATATTTTACCTTGCAATACAAGCATTTAGAGGAAGATACAGCTATATTCCCTGGGTTTCAGAGATTATTGACCATAATATATCAAAATAATTATTCCAACTCAGATAAAACTATTGCATTAGAGAGGGGTATTCCGCCGTTTTGTGCAGGATTGTTTACGACGCGACCTTTTACATACATTACTGTAGAGCCCCCGCCGTCAAGGTTCATAGCGTTTGTACACCCTATAGATTTCATAAAATAAGCTAACTCCATTAATGTCATTCCGATAGAACTTCCTTCTCTACCATCAACAGCTACCAAAACGAAATTGTTGTCAGCGGTATAACCTATCGCACTTCTCGGATTTCGGCCACCTATTGATGCGAGTTTTTCTGCAGTCATATCAACAAATACAGCCCCGTCCTTTACTAAATACGGACCGCCGCTGATTATATGATTTACATTCTTCCATTCAGGATTCGTATTTATAGTCAATTTTGCATCTTTCTTTTCCAATAACGGCTGCAAAACAGATTTTGGTCCGCTTATTACATAACCGTTTTGAGGAATTATAATCGGATTTGCAGAAGCTTTTGTTATCACATCATCCTCGACTAACAAATTCATTCCATACTTAGGTGCATAAGGGGAGGCTTGTCCCCATTCAGGAGTATATACCAGAACATAAGTAGATAACATTCTGGGCTGATTTATATTATTAACTTTTATTGTCACACCACTTCCTTTAACATCAGCATTCAGTTGAACTCTTGCAATATCAAATTTTGTAGAATTTCCGTCACTGAATATACCCATTGCGACCCTGTCGTAGATAGGGCCTGTGTACATTTTTTTATCAATCATTAAAGTTCCTAGAGGAACACCCGTTTGAGGCTTAAAATATGTACCGTTCAAAGCAACCAATGCATTACTGTTTTTTGCAATTGCTGAAATAGACCTTCTACTGTTTAATTTTGAATTTGAAGATAATACAGGAGTTAATTCCAAATTTTTTGCTAATTTCATATCAACTTCTACAACATTAATTTTTACGGGTTTACCTGCATAATATTTTGTAAGTTTTATGTGCTTTACCCCGTCTGTAACTTCTGAAATTGCACCTCTTGGATATTTTTGCCGAACCATAGTATCAAAATTTGCCGCTCGAAATTCGGGAGAAATTTCATTCATAAGTCTGTCTTTTACAATACCAATATCAAAGTCAGGCGCTGTCACTTGAGCAATTTTTTCTGCACGAATAGGCAACAGCACCTGACACAATACTAAAACCCCAATGACTGAAACGTTAATTAACATCTCAATCGTTTTGTTATACTCTTTTTCATTATAAATTAGTGTATCCATGGCGCCACCATATATTTAGTAACCGGATACCTTTTTGTTTTAAGAGTGGTTTGGGGAATAACACTCATCGGAAACTTAAAAACGGATTTTAAGATCTTCCTACTACAATTGTAACATATTTTAATATGCTTTACAATAGTTAATATTAAGAAATTTTACAAATCTAAATAAGGTAAAAATTACACTATATGGTTTAATAGAGATACAGGGAAATGACTATTTAAAGCAGTATTTTAACTTAGTTAGCAAAAAAAAATAAATTTAAAGAGGGCGTTTTTCAGTTTATGAACGGGTCTGTTCCTACCTGGATTGTATCGGGAGTTTTAAAGTTGAGTGAACTAAGCGATAAGTTTAATAATGTTCCAAGTAAAATTGGTTCAGTTATTTTGGCATTAGCTGTCGGGATGTACGGAACGGCGA
>CACYCU010000075.1 GCA_902772945.1 uncultured bacterium
ATCAAGTAAATATGCACCTGCTGTTGAAACTGCCAAAGTCAAACCCTGATTTACAACAAGAGTATTCCTTCTATCTTTATCAAGATCTTTATTTGTATATGTTCTTTGCATATAAAGGCCGCTTGTAATAACTGAACCAACGGTCAAAGTGTGTTGGAATAAGTTTTTACTATTCTTAAATTTATCAGCAAGATACATCATCGGTTTTGATTCAACAAATTTTGATGTAAAATGTTTTGCAATTTTGTCGGTTAATTTATCATATTTTTTATACAAAGGTGCAAACAAACCTGATTCTTGAGTAGCAATCTGCCTTGCGGCTTCTTCTGCTGATTGTACTGGATTAGCTTTAAAAGACGGTGTCTGCTGTTTATAGCTGCTATATAAAGGAGTTATTGTTAAATTCATTATCTAACACCCCCTTTAAAAGCTGAGAAAACCGGTTTCTCGATAAAATCATTAACTTTATTATTGTTTGTTTCTACTATTGGTTTTTGTTCAGGAGCTTTCTTTTTCTTTTCTACTCCAAATACATATTTTAAAATTGGCGGAATCAAAGCAATTGTCAGCATCGCTCTCGGGACTGCAATAAACCAATCCGGAATATTTTTTGCTAATGTATTCATCGCTCCGCGTTTTGATTTTAAATTTTTTAACATTAATTTGTCTGCTTCAGTTAAAATATTTTTGTCTTTTAAATTTTTTATTTGTTCATCAATTTTAGAAAGTTTCGGTCCGACAAACTTTTTATCGTCAAAAATCTTTTTAATAGACTCATCAAACGGACTTGTTATTGCTGTCGACACAATAAAACCTAAAATACCTGACGCCATCGCATGACCTGATGCATATATTTTATCTTCTTTATCTTTTTTACCGGGAAGCGCCATAATAGTTGCGGGTCTCATAACCCCTGCCAGAACCAAAGCAATCAATGCGCTGGTTGATATATTGTGTTCATGAGCGTATTTGGAGAAATTTCCAAACCAATTTTTTGATAAAATCTTGTCTATAAAACTTGTGGCAGCTTCACTCTTTCCCGTAAAACTGCCACAATATTCTGCATTATATCCTCGCATAGAACCGCTCTCTCTGTGTCTGTCCGGCTGTATATGCGCACCGAAACCACACTGTTTGAGTGTTATATCGCGATGTATCAAATTAATTTTCATTTTTTCACCAAATACTTCTACAATTATTCTAAAACAAAGGAAAATATTTTTTGCTAGAATATTTAGAAAAATTTACAATTCATAAAAACTACATATCAAGCGCCAAATCAAGCGTTGGAGCTTTTGCAACAATTGCACTTGACGAAATTATGTCCACATCGCATGCCGCAATCGAGTTTATTGTATCCAAATTAACATTACCGCTTGCTTCAACAATTGCTCTTCCGTTTATATATTCAACGGATTTTTTCATATTTTCTATTGTCATATTATCAAGCATAATTATATCTGCACCTGATGTTACAGCTTCTTTAACCTGTTCAAAAGTATCACATTCAACTTCAATTTTATGAGTAAATGAAACAGAGTTTCTCAAACAGCTCACAGCTTTTGAAATTGAGCCTGCCAATTTGATATGGTTATCCTTAATCATGGCGCAATCAGATAAATTAAATCTGTGAAGCATTCCGCCTCCGGTTTTTACGGCATATTTTTCAAAGGCTCTGAAATTTGGAGTTGTTTTTCTTGTATCAGCGACTTTTGCTTTATATGGTTTTATTGCATCTTGGTATCTTTTAGTTTCCGTTGCTATACCTGACATGCGCTGAATATAGTTAAGTGCCAACCTTTCACCCATCAGCAGATCTTTTGCGGGGCCTTCCAAATCGGCAATTTTATCACCTTTTTTTATCAAGTCGCCATCTTTATAATAAAACTTTATTTTTACATCTTCAGATAGAATTTCATAAACTCTCTTAAAGACATCACATCCGCATAAAACACCTTCACTTCTGGTATTTAACTCCGCTTTCAAATAATCATTCTCACGTGCTAAATTTTCGGTTGTAATATCTCCAAAACCTATATCTTCTTTTAACGCCATTCTAATGTGTTCATCAACATAAAATTTACTTAGCAAAGTCTAATACTCCATCTTCTTTTGTTACTATACTGTGTTTTGCTTGTTCCAATGTATCAGGATAATCTGTTCTGTAATGTGCACCTCTAGACTCTTTTCTGGAAATTGCAGAAGATGTTATAATTTCTGCAACAGTAAGCATATTTTTGAATTCATATTCTTCTTTATTTAAACATTTTGATTTACGAGGAAACTTAGCTTTTAATAAAAATAAGCCTTCTAAAGCTGAAACAAGCGATTTTTCATTTCTTAAAATCCCTACATTTTTCCACATCAGGTTTTGCAATTCTGATTTTAAAGATTTAACATCCAAATCATACATTACTGCATCTTCATCATTGTATTTATCTATCAGGGATTTTAATTTTTCATCAATTTGCTTTGGTGTTTTAAGGTCTACACTTTTTAAATAATCTGCCACAGAATATGCACATACTACACATTCTAAAAGAGAATTGCTTGCAAGCCTGTTTCCCCCATGCAATCCTGTTGATGCAACTTCCCCAACAGCATAAAGCCCGCAAACTGAAGTTTCACCATTCATTCCTGTTTTTATACCGCCCATAAAATAATGTGCTGCAGGGGCTACAGGAATAAAATCCTTTGTTATATCAATTCCATTTTCCAAACATTTTTTTGAAATATTTGGAAAGCGTCTATTAAGCAAAGAGCTGTCAATACAAGTTGCATTCAGATATACATTATTAACACTGTTTTTCTTCATTTCACTATAATTTGCTCTGGTTACAATATCCCTTGGCGCAAGTTCTTTTCTGTCATCATATTTTCCCATAAACTCAACACCGTCAGCATCACAGAGTTTTGCCCCTTCTCCTCTGACGGCTTCACTGATTAAAAACCTATTTTCTTCGCCATCAATTGCAAGAGCTGTCGGATGGAACTGCACAAATTCCATATCCTGCATTACAGCACCTGCATTATAGGCGAGTGCCAATCCGTCACCGGTAGCACCAGAAGGGTTTGTTGTATATTTGTATAATTGTCCTATACCACCTGTTGCCAAAACAATTGCAGGAGAATATATAGTTTCATATTCATCAATATCGCTATTATAAACAACAACGCCTCGGCATTCGTTATCATTAACAAGAAGTTCTACAGCACAAGCATGTTCATAAACATCAATATTTTCATTTTCCTCAACCTTTCGGCACAATGCCTGCTCAATCATTTTACCTGTTGCATCACCACCGGAATGAAGAATTCTTCTTACGCTATGGGCAGCCTCTCTTGTATAACACAAATTATTATTTTCATCTCTATCAAATTCCACACCAAGTTTTAATAAATCTTTTACAACGAAATCAGAATGCTCGGAAATATATTTAACAGCATTAAATTCACTCAATCCTGCACCGGCTTTTATGGTATCTGAAATATGTGATGCTGTGGAATCGGCTTTATTCTCCTTCATCACAGCCACCATACCGCCTTGCGCATATCTTGAATTACTTTCACCCAATTTTGATTTTGTAATCAACAAAATACCGTCAGTCAAATTTACTTGCTGTTCTATTTTTAGTGCTGAATATAATCCTGCAATACCACTGCCGATTACTATCGTTGAATATTTTGAATATTTCATTATGCTTGCCTTTTTTAATATAATAATCCAAAACAAAATATTTTTCTATATAAAAAATAAAGATTATATTAAGCCTGCTATATCTTTTATAACTTCACCGGCTACAATAAGTCCCGCAACAGAGGGTACAAACGCAACGCTACCGGGGATACAGTGCTTTGGACTTATTTCATCCGAATTTGATTTCAATTTTGCCGGAACTTCTTTTGAATAAACAACCTTTACTTTTGTAATTTTTCTTTTTTTTAATTCTTGTCTTATTACCCTTGCTAACGGACAAACAGAAGTTTTTGAGATATCAGAAACCTCAAACATCAAAGGATCAAGTTTATTGCCAGCACCCATAGAACTGATTATCGGAACATTTGCCTTTTTTGCTTCTTCAATTATAGACAATTTGCCAACAACAGTATCTATAGCATCAATAACATAATCGTAACAGCTAAAGTCAATTTGTTCTTTTGTATCCGGAGTATAAAATAGCCTATATTTTGAAATCTTTATATCCGGATTTATATCAAGCATTCTTTCTTCTGCAACATCGACTTTATATTTTCCGACAGAAGATAATGTCGCATATATTTGTCGATTAATATTTGAAACACTAACTTTATCATTGTCAATAATATCAATCGCACCCAACCCGCTTCTGACAAGAGCCTCAGCAGCATGCCCGCCTACTCCGCCAATTCCAAAAACCGCAACTCTGGAATTTTTTAATTTCAAAATTCCTTCTTTCCCTATTAATAACTCTGTTCTTGAAAATTGATCCGTCATAAAATTATTCTAAATAAAAAATTATACATAAACAACATTATTGCGACAAAAATATATGTAATATATAATTTATTCTATGAAAAAACTTTATATTATTTTTGGAATTTTAATAAGCTTATATTTATTATTTAACAGAATAGTAATATTTAATTGGGTTAATCCATACACAGACACTTCAGGAATGAATAAAATTGCCAAATCCGTGAGAATCATTGATAAGGGTTTAAGGTTTGCCAAATCCTCATCACACAAAGACGGTTTTGATTTTAATTATATATTCCAAAATGCATACGGTTCCGGTTTTCTTCATAACAATCCGATACCAAATGATCTTGATTATGCTGTAGGTATTAACCTTGGAGAATATACTTATGATAATTCAAATGCAAAAGAGATAGCTCAGAGTTTAGTTGACAAAATGGACTCATTCCAATATACATTCAATTTTTATATGAACCAAGATTCTAATATATATACTGATGTAACTCAATTTGAAGAACTGTCAAAAATTGCAATTCAACATAACAGAATTGTCAATTCAATAGCATCATATCTTCCAATAGCTTTAACAGGCAACGACTATATTATATACACAAATAAAATTCTTGAAGGACATAATGTTGATATCCCATATATTATGAATGCTAATGAAATACTAATCGAAAATTATGATCCAATTATGCTCTACAGCGATATTGTCTCATACAATTCAAGAATGCCAAAATACATAAGAAGCATTTCAATAATACCTGAATTTTTTGTCACAATAGATTATAAAGGTGGAAAAACAAGAGTTGAGCTTGTCCCAGAATCCTTTGTAGGCGAAAGATTACAATTATCGAGAAGATTCTTTGGATCTTCTACATTTCCGGCGTTTTACTCCTCTAAATTTTTAAAAAATAACAAGCTTATTATAAATGATAACGAATATTTTAAATACAGAATGCTGTCATTTAAACGACATTTACAAGAAGTTTCAAATATTCAAGCAATGCAAGAGAGTCCCGTTAAAATGCTAAAACGCATAATGCAAATCACAGACATTATATCACCACTTCTTGATAACCAAACCAAAGAAAATGTCTCTAAAATTGTCTTTGATAATCTCAACAACAGAGATATCCAATTGATTAATGAATATCAAAATATAATCACTAACATAATTCTCATCCAGAATAAACCATCACTTTACTTAAGGATGCTGCACGACGGTAAAATAGAAGAAATGTATAACGTACTAATCAGCTCTGTAGAAGAATTAGACACACGAAATAATATAGACAAGGAATCTTTAAATATATTAAAAATCTTTGCACAAAAAGATATGAAGAAAATGCTTGAAATTAATAAACCAAATGAGATAGTAAATTTTAATAAAGAGATTTTAGGCAAAAAATATAAATACATCAATAAAAAAGCAAACGAAACAGTTTTTCAATTACTCACAAATAAAGAAGACCTAAATAAATATATTGATTTATGCAACAAAATATATACAAATTCAGGTTATCATAGAGTATTTTTATATTGGCTGAATAACAAAACCATAGGAATTTTAAAAGATGATTTTACTAAAAATATATCAGATTTTAACAAATTCGTTAAAACTAATGACCTAACAAATGTAAAATACAAACTTGTAGAAAATTCCGAAGTCCCTGAAATTGCGGTCAAATATGCAATTTGGGTAAGATATAACCCGACTGATAAGCAAGAGCAAAATTATCAACAAATGAGGCAGAAACTTTTAGATGACAGAAAAAATTATAAAGTTAAACATAAAATTGTTTTCTAAACCAAGCCTTCTTTTAAAGCTTTAACAGCCGCTTGAGTTCTGTCATCAACAACAAGTTTTTGAATAATATTACAAACATGAGCTTTTGCAGTGTGTTCAGATATGGTTAATTCTTTTGCAATTTCGTTATTTGACAACCCATCAACCACAAGTTTTAAAACTTCATATTCTCTTTGTGTTAAATTGGCATGCTGCTCTTTAAACATAGCTCTTGACATTTGACGTGGTGGAACTACACCCGAATTTTTCTCCCTCAAAATAGGAACAACTTTTGGATCTAACCACATTGCCCCCTCATAAACTGTTTTAATAACCATTTTTAAAGTGTCGGTACAAATATCTTTCATTGCATAAGCACAGGCTCCTGCATGCAAAGCTTCCAAAACTTCTTGTTCACTCAAATGTGCAGTAAGTATAATTATTTTCGCCTTACTATCAAATTCAATTATTTTTTTAGCTGCTTCTATACCGGAAATATCAGGCAAACCTATATCCATCAAAACAACATCCGGCTTTGATATTCTATAGCTTTCAATTGCTTCTTTCCCGCTTTGCGCTTCGCAAGAAACTGTCATTTCTTTATCATCATCAAATAATGATTTTAGTCCGACACGGATTAATTTTTGGTCTTCTACAAGTAACACATTTATAGTCATAACAAATATCTCCTGTATTATTTATAGAATTTAAATACCTTCAAATAATCCCTTTTTATTTCAATTTTATCGGTAATATTGTTAATTTAAAATTTATAAATAATATTTGGACAAAAAAAAGAAAATGAACAAATTTTTTTTAATTTCGTTTCACTAATGTAGAAAGGAAGAATACTTATGACAGAAGAAATTAAAAATGAAAACAGAGATTGCTTAAAAGGATTTTTGCTAATGGTATTAGCATCCTTTTTAGGAACATTGGTAGCATTGTGTTTATTCAGCGCAGCTGTAAAACCTCAGTTTCCGCCACAACCAATGATGCAAGGACCTTGTCCAATACAAAAAATGCATCATCCTAATTTTAACAAAAGACATGAAAATTTCGAAAGACACAACAGAGCACCAATTCCTCCGGCACAAAAACCACCGGTAGAAAATAAATAGGATTTGGGGGCATAGCCCCTATTTCCAATTTATTTTTGATTTTTTATCTTCAGTAAATAGTGGTAATTCAAAAATAAAACTGCAAGTCTCGCCGCTTGATTCAAGTCTTATTGAGCCTCCATGAGCTTCTATTACTTTTTTAGAAAAATAAAGACCTAAACCAATGCCCTTTAAACTGCTTCCGGATACATATTTTTCAAAAATGCGATTTTTTATATTTTCCGGAATCGGATATCCCTTATTTGTTATCTTAAAAACCATATATTTATCATTTTTACAAATTTTGAAATATATTTTTGAATTTTTGTAAGCATAGTTAATAGCATTGTTGATTAAATTAGCAACAACCCTTCTCAATTGTTCAGAATCAGAATATATTTTTTTATTTTCTATATTTTGTTCAAAAACAATCTTTAACCCCCTGCTTTTTGCAAGTGCATTTACTTCATTTATACAAGTTTTTACCAACAATTCCACATCTGTTACAGTTTTATTCAATTCGATAATACCATTGTCATATTTATAAGTTTTTAATATTGAATAAAGCATTTCCTGCATATAATTTGATGACTCTAAAAGAATATCCAAAATTTCCTGCTGTTCGACATTTAATTTTCCGACAGTTCCGCTTTTTAGCATTTTCAGACTAATTAATTGTGCTTGAACCGGATTTTTTAAATCATGTGTTAAGGTTGTTAAAAATAATTCTTTTTGTGCTTCTAATTGTTTCTTATTTTCCAGAAGTGTGTTTAAATCGCAAATTTTCTCCATTAATTTTAGCTTCAAACTTTCCTCATTTGTAATATTTCTCGCAACAGACAAAATTCCCGTTATTTCACCATCTTCAACAATTGGAACGGATAATTGGCTTAAAACCTGCATTCCGTTACAATTACATATATTAAATGCATAAGACTGTGGTTCTCTTGTTTTTAACACGTTTTCTAAATTTTTCAATACAATTTCTATACATTCAGGCGGTATAATCTCGCTGATATTTTTGCCAATAACTTTTGAGTCATGAAAAAAATTCATCAGTTTTAAAAAAGATCTGTTACAAACAACAAAATTAAATTCCAAGTCTAAAACAGTAATAATTTCCTGACTGTTTTCCATTATTGAATTCAAAATTACTTGTTTTCGTTCCTCAACCAACATATGATGATATTTTAATTTGTCAAAACCAATTTACAAGATTTTTTGCAAAAAACTAGACAACTGGGTAATATTTACATTTATACACACTTTGTTATTTTTTTCTTTATTTTTGATAACATAATAAAAAATGTAGCAAATTTTTTTTTGTTCATTTGTTGAATAAATAAAAGGAATAAAAAATTGCAAAACACTATTGTAAAAACTAAATCCGAAAATATTTACAAAAAAAGTTTTCTTTCATCTGATACAAATCACTGTTTATATATAGAAAAAAATCTTTCTAAATTGTTTATGGATGAATTATCATCTAAAAATTCTATATTTCGTAAAGTTAATAAAAGTGCCATTCATAAAATGGCATTATTTTTATCAGGAACAATAAACCGTTCATGCTCAATAGGTATAGCCGGCGAAACCGCAAGCGGCAAATCAACGATTGCTTATGATATCATAAATACTCTTGAATCATATGCTCAAGAAAAAAGAATTCAAAACATAATCACAAGAATTAACACAGATGATTATTATTATGACCGTTCTGATATGGTAAAAGAAGCCGGTAGTTTTGCGGAATTTGCAAAACACTATGACCTTGATGTTCCGGAAGCTTTAGAACTGGAATTGATGAAAAAGCACATTCTTTCACTTTTAGATGGAGATACAGTGTATCTGCCGGAATATGATATGTCCGGAACAGCTATCCGAAAAGATGATGTTAAATTGGCATTCCCCTCAAAAATTATTATATCCGAGGGTTTATTTACATTAACAAAAAAAGTTGTTGATGCTTTTGATTTCAAAATATATGTAGATGTTTCACACGACATCCAAAAGGAAAGATTTTACAGGCGTGCTGCAGAACGTGGTCTTGGGGATTCAGCAGATGAAGTTTACGAAAATGCATCATCAAAAGCAAAAACATACATTCACCCAACCGCAATGAATGCAGATATTATTCTCTCAGGTGAAGCAGACAGATCTGCATACAGAGAATTTATAAATAAACTTTTAAAGATTATATAATCTTTACACCTTAATCTTTATAACAACTTTTTTCACATTAGAAGATGATGTTTTTATTTGAGGTTTATGTGCTTCATAAGTGTTTATATATGCAAATTTATATGGAGTAAGATGGACACAATCTGATTCGGAATTTTCAAAAAACATTACATCACAGTTTTCATCATATTTTTCACTTATATCTAAACCTTTAACCAAAGTATATTCAAGATCTTCACATCCCGATAAAACCATCTGAATATCAATAAATTTTTTATGCGCCTCAAATTTACAATTTTCATAAGGTTTTGGTTCATATTCATCTACATTAGCATATGATTTTTCATCAATTTCGTAACGTCCGCATGGCGTTGATGGGGACAATGTTTTTATGAAATTTATAACATTTTCTGAAATAATAGTATTATATTTGGAAATATTTTCTATACTATCAATTATCATACCAATTCCTTCATTGCTTTTTCAAAATCCTCTTTATTAGGCGCTTTCCCATGCCAGCCTGCATTATTTTCCATAAACGAGACGCCTTTGCCTTTTACGGTATTTGCAATAATTGCAAATGGTTTATCTGATTGTTTTGCTTCCTCAATAGCTAAATATACAGCTTGTATATCATGTCCGTCAATTTCTGCTACGTTCCAGTTAAACGCTCTTATTTTATCTGCCAAATTATCCAAAGTTTTTACATTTTCTGTGCAGCCGTCTATTTGAAGACGATTTCTATCAATGATTGCAACAAGATTATTTAATTTTTCATGTGCACAGTGCATGAAACCTTCCCAAACACTGCCTTCTTGTAATTCGCCGTCACCCATCAAGCAAAAAACTTTAGCCGTACTATTATCCAACCTTAATCCTATGGCCATACCGCATGCTATAGATAAGCCTTGTCCCAAAGAACCGGTAGCAGCATCAATTCCAGGACAAATAGGAACAGGATGGCCTTGAAGTTTTGAGCCAAAAATCCTAAATGTCATTAAATCCTCTTTTGGGAAATAACCCAATTGAGAAAGAACAGAATATAAAACAGATGACGCATGACCTTTTGAAAGAACAAATCTGTCACGTTTTTCAAAATTTTTATCTTTCGTCCATTTCGGGCAAATATTCATACATTTATGAAAAAGAACTGTCATGATTTCAACTGCTGACAAAGCTCCTCCGATATGACCTGATTGAGCATTATAGACCATTTTTAATATGTTTTGTCTGCTTTCCTTGCAATAATTTTGAATTTCTTTTATTTCTTGTTCGTTTAACATTTAAACTCCTTTTTTTTCTTTTAAAACTCTTAAAACAAAAAGCGGCAAAGTCGGGAAAATACGTCTGAATCTTTTTGGCTCTTTTATCGTTCTATAAAGCCATTCCAGTCCAAGCTTCTGCCATATTTCAGGAGCTCTTTCAACCTGTCCTGACCACACATCAAAACTTCCGCCAACCCCTATAAAAAGGCTGTCAGGCATTTGAGATTTTGCTTTTTGGATAAACAACTCCTGTTTTGGAGAACCTAACGCACACAATACAAGCCGTGGATTTTTTTCTTTTAGCTCTGCCAAAACTTTTTGTTCATCTTTAAAATATCCATCTTGAGCATACACTATATTTAGACTTGGAATTTCGTTTTTTAAATTATTTATGGTTTTTTCTATAACTTCCGGTTTTGCACCGATTAAAGCGACAGAATCAGATTCTTCAAGCATCCTGTATGCAAATTGAATTCCGGGAATTCTTTTTACATCATAACCAATAATTTTTAGACCAATCTGCACACCTATACCGTCAGGAATAACAAGTTCTGCGGAATTTACAATTTCCAGCATGTCAGGATTTGACATCATTTCAGGATTTATCGTAACAACTTGTCCGGAATGCTTTTTAGCATAATCAACAGCTTCTTCAAAACTGCATATATCTATGTCATAACCTAACAATTTAGCTCTATTTTCCATAAAGATATTATAATTTTAATCAATTATTTTTGCAAGTTTAAACAAATAATCATCTTTAGTTCCGCATTTTATGCCTATTGGAATAAAGTTTTCCTGATATTTTTCAACGGCATATCTATCGGTCATTCCTGATATATAATCTGTTACAACTCTTTGGATTTTAGATTCTTCACAAACGTTTTTAAGCATATCACAGTATAAAAAGAACAATTCTCTGATTACATTTCTCGCTTTTTTCTCCTCAAGTTTTGCGGGAGAATCAATATAAACATTTTGAAACATCCACTCTCTCAGTTTTGTCGTATAATGCCAGCCTTCTTCACTCATTGAAACATTAGGTTTTCCAATAGAATTGTTAATTATTTCATTAATCATTTTATCCAATCTTTTGCTCTGCACTGATGAAAAATATTCTATACAATCCTTGGGCAAATCACTTTCTGCAATAATACCAGCCCTTATCGAATCTTCTATATCATGATTTATATAAGCTATTTTATCTGCCAGCTGTACAATCTGAGCTTCAGGAGTTTTGGGTTTATAACCCCAAGAATGCGTTAAAATACCATCAATTGTTTCTTGGCAAAGATTTAA
>CACYCU010000076.1 GCA_902772945.1 uncultured bacterium
GTTTTATCAAACTAATTAAAATTAATAAAAGTCACAAAAAGAGTATTTAAAAGAAAAGGGAATAAATAAATGAGCAAAAGTTCAACAAAAAAAACAGTTGATTTTATTAATACCGTAATGAATAAGAAAGCTTTGAATAATTTGTTAGCACAAATTTATTTAGAATTTGGCGGTGCAAAAACAGCTGATTTAGCCAATAATTTAAAAAATTTAGGTTTCAAATATGCAACCAAAGCCGGTACAACAATTTCAATTGCGGATTTGTCAGTTCCTGCAGTAAAAAAAGATTTACTAAATGAAGCTGAAGCAGAGATTAAAGAATCAACCAGAAGATATTTAAAAGGTGAAATTACCGAAGTTGAAAGATATACCAAAGTTATCGACACTTGGTCTGAAACAACCGCAAAATTAACAGCATCAGTTGTTGAAAACTTTGACAGATTAAATCCGGTATATATGATGGCATTCTCCGGAGCGAGAGGTAACTTATCACAAGTTTCACAGCTTGTTGGTATGAGAGGTTTGATGGCAGACGCACAAGGTCAAATTATCGACTTGCCGATTAAATCAAACTTTAAAGAAGGCTTATCCGTTACAGAATACATCATTTCATCATATGGTGCAAGAAAAGGGCTTGTAGATACAGCGTTAAAAACTGCTGACTCAGGTTATTTGACAAGACGTTTGGTTGACGTAGCACAAGATGTAATCATCAGAGCAGATGATTGTCACACCGACAAATACATCAACATGCAGCCAATTACAGACGGCGACAACGTAATTGTACCGCTAATCGACAGATTACTTGGAAGAACAATCGCCGAAGACATTAAAGACACTGATGGTACAGTTCTTGTTAAAGCCGGCACTACAATGAACAGAGCAGACATAAAGAAAGTTGCTCATCTTAATTTACAAGAATTAAAAGTTCGCTCAGGTCTGACTTGCGGACTTGAATATGGCATTTGCCAAAAATGTTACGGTTGGGCAATGACAACTCAAAAGCTTGTTGATATTGGCGAAGCAATCGGTATTATTGCAGCTCAGTCAATTGGTGAGCCGGGTACTCAGTTAACAATGAGAACATTCCACACAGGTGGTGCTGTCGGCGTTAAAGATGCAATCAAAGAAGTTGTTGCAAATACTGACGGTGAAGTCATTTCAACTGTAAAAACAAGAGAACTCAGAACTCGTCACGGTGATGTGGTTAATATTTCTAACTATGAAACTGATATTGAAATAAAAGGTGCAAAGAAAACAGAGAAATACCATATTCCTGCAGGTTCTACAGTATTCTTTACTAACGGAATGAAAGTAAAGAAAGGTTATAAATTAGCTCAATATGAACCGGCATCTCAAGGTTCATCTTCTCGTTTGACAGAAAAAGCTACAAAAGATATTACATCTGATTTGTCAGGTGAAGTATTATTTGAGGATTTCGTTGCTGACGAAAAGAAAGACAGACAAGGAAACATCTCCAGAACAACAAATAAACAAGGTATTATTTGGGTTCTTGGTGGAGATGTTTATAACCTTCCGGGCGGTTCAAAAGTTCTTGTAAAAGACGGTCAGAAAATAAAAGAAGGCGAAAAACTTGCTGAAACATTAACAATATGCGAACACGGCGGTGAAGTCCGTTTTGGTGAAGATTTAGCAATTGAAGATGTAAAATTCGAAGGCAAAAATATTAAGAAAATTGTTCAAGGTAAAGAATTAACAATTGTAATTGCTTCTTTGCAGCCGGAAAATGCTACATTTGAACAAACTAAAAAAGAACAAATATGGACAGTTAATAAAACAGGTGAAAAATATATCGTTAAAGCTCCTGTTGATACAACAGTTGAAAACGGTATGATTATTGCCGAACTTATTGATGATGAATGTGCGGTAACTTCATCAGGTGAAATCAGATATGTTGATGTTGAGGTTGACGAAAATCAAATCATAACAAAACCTGGTAAAGTTGTATTTATTCCAGAAGAAGTTCATCAAATTAATAAAGATGCAACTTTAAAAATGGTAGATAACGGAACTAAAGTTACTGCCGGAACTGAAGTTGTAAAAGACGTATACTGCCATATTGACGGTATTGTTGAATTTAAAGAATACAACGACGTAATTCACGAAATCACAATAAGACCCGGAGAAATCCATACATTATCAAGTGTTTCCGAATTAAAAGTTGACGAAGGCGAAGTTATCAAAAAAGGTACAGTTATAGCAGACGGTATCAAAGCAAAAGAAACTTCTATCGTTACTATAATGGATTCATCAATGGATGATTTGGATATTGATGATTTGGATGAGGAACTTGATTCAAGCAGTCTTTCAATTGATGAAGACTCTATTTCAAATCAACCAATTCAAATTCTTGTTAGACCGGTTCAAGTATTGGATGTTGAACAGAAAAATGTATCAATCAAATTTAATACATCAGATGAATTAATTGATATAGTTCCTGTAACACAATTACAATACAAGGACGGTGCAAGAGTTAGAAACCTAGATGGTTCTACAATCACAAGAACAAGTTTGGTTCTTCAAATGCAAGGCTATCTGTCACACCTAAAAGGTATGGTAGAACTCGATAGCAAAAACGCATTGAGAATTGTTGTTCTTGAAAACTTAATCGTTCGTCGTGAATTTGAAGGTAATTCAAAACTTTTATCTTCACTACAAACTGAATTATTAGTTAAAGACGGTCAAATAATTGATCCCAAAACACCGGTTGCAAAAACTCAAGTATTAGCAATCAATGATGGTGTCGCATCAATTAAAGTAGAAAAAGAAGATGCAAGAAGATTATTATTAACAAGTTCAACATACGAAACAGTATTGCCTATAAAAGGTAAAGCTACTGTGAAAAAAGGTGAATTTGTAAGACTTGATTCAAAACTTGCAGACAGCGGAGAAACATCAACCGTTTCAGGTATGGTTACATCTGTTAATAAAGGTGAAGTATCAATCAGAAACGGTCGACCATACTTAATCAGTCCGGGCACAATGTTACAGGTTGAATCAGGCGCTTTGGTTCTTCGCGGTGATAATATTGCAACATTAGTTTTTGAAAGACAAAAAACCGGTGATATAGTTCAAGGTTTGCCTCGTGTAGAAGAACTTCTTGAAGGCAGAAAACCTAAAGATTGTGCAATATTAGCAGAAGAAGACGGTGTAGCTGAAATTGTTACAGATGAAGATTTACCAAGACTTTATCTTGTAAACGATAACGGCAGAACTGAAATCAAATACGCAATTGACGCTAATATCATAGTTCAAAACAAACAACAAATTAAGAAAGGTCAACCACTTACAAGCGGACCTTTGAACCCACATGATATTATAAGACTTTGCGGACCTGAAGCTGCTCAACAATACTTGGTAGATGAAGTTCAACGTGTATACCGTTCACAGGGTGTTGAAATCGCCGACAAACACGTTGAAATTATTGTCAGACAGATGACTAAGAAAGTTAAAGTTGTTGACCCCGGTGATACAACATTATTACCTGGTGAACTTATTGAAATGCAGACTTTCGAAAAGGAAAATAAAGAAGCTGAAGAAGCAGGAAAGACTCCGGCAACTTGTGAATATATGTTGTTAGGTATCACAAAAGCTTCATTGAATACAGAAAGCTTTATTTCCGCAGCATCTTTCCAAGAAACAACGAGAATCTTGACAGAAGCAGCTGTAGATGGCAAAAAAGACTTGTTAAGAGGCTTAAAAGAAAACGTAATTATCGGACGTTTGATTCCTGCCGGAACAGGTTTCCATCACTTATCAAATGCTAATGAAGAAAGAGAACGTGAGGAAAGAAAACGCGCAGTTGCTCAAAGAAATCAAGCTCGTAAACCTTCCGCAATTTTGGAAGAAATTGAAGGAATGTTTGGTGCTCCGGATTTCCAACTAGGCGATGAAGAATAAAAAAACAGCCCTTCGGGGCTGTTTTTTTATTAAAATTATAAAATTTATTTTTATATAATTTAGTTGATTTTTTAAATATTATAATAATTTTGCCGTAAATATATTTGGAGGTTATTTATGGCAAGAATTATTGAAGGTGAAAGAAGAATTATAAAAATGTCTGTTGATGACATTTTAAATATAGTTAGAGAATATCAAGTTTTATGCAAAAAATCTTGCTGCTACGAGCACACAAGAGAATTATTATCAAAAGCTCAATTTTATATTCCGGAAGATTTATAAAATTTAGCAATTTTTTGTGACTTCATGTTTTTATATATAAGTGGTTAGAATAAATTCTGTAAATAGTGTGAATAATTATTGTTTTGCGCAAAACAAGCCTTCATTCAAAGGTACACAGACAAACCCGCAAGTGGACCAATTGAGTGAAGTTCGGCCTGATTTTGCAGTAAAAACCCCAATGCCATATTCAAAAACTGATGAAATTGAATTTCCATATGGTACGAAAGCTCATTGCTATAAATTATCAAACGGACAAAGAGTTATTCTTGTCCCTCAAGAAGGCGAAACTGTCGTTAGGACGTATGTTAACACAGGTTCTATGAATGAACCTGATCAAATAAGAGGAATAAGCCACTATATTGAACATAACTTGTTTAACGGTTCAAAAGGATTGGAAGAAGGAGATTTCTTTAAACAAGTAAATAAAATGGGAGCTTCCACAAACGCATCAACAGGCTTTGCAGAAACTAACTACTATATAAGTTCCAACCTTTTAAACAAAGATGATCTTGAAAACAAAATTAAACTGCATTCTTCAATGCTTGAAAATCCTCTTTTTGCAATTGAAAAGCTTGAAAAAGAAAAAAATATTGTTAATTCCGAAATAAATATGATAACATCAGACCCGCAAAATATTGCAATTAACAAGATGATTAAAAATTTGTACGGAATAAAATCATCATCACAAGATCTGATAGGCGGGACTACAGACAATATTACCAACCTTTCACGGGAAGATGTCGTCAAATACTACGACAACAACTATTACCCTGCAAATATGGTTACGGTAATTACAGGCGAAATTGATCCTGACAAGACTATAGAATTAATTTCAAAACACTTTACATCAAAAAAACAGCCGCAATCTCACAGATACATTGAAAAATTAACTCCAATAGAAAAAGCTGTAAGAGAAGACATAATTTCTGATAAGGCTAAAGCTTCAACCATAGCTATTGGTTTTAACGGTCCTGTGGATACAAAAGAGAGAATTTATGCAGAAGCTTTGAATACTATTTTATTACTTTCACCGGCCTCCAGAATAGGAATTAAATTAAAACAACTTAATTCCGAAGCCCTGGTACAAGATGAAAAAATAAGTTCAAACGGCAGCAGAGCTACAATCTTTATAGCTGAATCAACAGAAGAAAATTCTGAAAAGGTCTTAAAAGAAATATTCACAGAAATTGCAAATATACCCAATAACCCACCTTCGGAAGATGAAATTAAAATTGCAAAAAAGATAATGCTAAAATCTTTTTCTGACATTTTAGAAAACTCGTTTGCTACAAACGATGCAATCGGTACTGCTTTTTTAGAAAACAATCAAGATTTTATCAAAAATTACGAAAAAATCGTAAATGAAATGACACAAGAAGATATCGTAAACATTGCAAAAAAATTTTATGATATAAATACAGCCTCTGTTGCTGTAGTTCACCCACAAGAAGCAACAAAAGAATCTATAATAAAAAATTATAACAACATCTCTTTTACCGGTTCAAGAGAAGCTATAAATATCTCTAAAGTAAAAGAATATAATACACCAAATAATTATCGAATAATAACAACAAATTCAAAAACAGATAATATAGAAATTTTATACAGAGTTGATATTGATGAATATCCTAAGACCAATCCCGCAGCTTATCTTGTTTTATCAGAACTTTTGAATGAAGGTTCAATATACAGAAAACAGGAAGATATGGATTCTGATTTGGCAAAAGACGGAATTACAAAAGGACTGTCTGCAAAAAACAGAAGTATATCTTGTGCTGCCGGATGTGATACAGAATCATTAGGAAAAGCTCTTGCGAATATTAAAGAGGTTATAGAAAATCCAAGATTTACAACAGAAGACTTTGAACACGCTAAAAATTTAATAAAAGATTCTATAGAAACAAGTGAAAAATCCGCTTTTGATAAACTTGACAGCGAATTATTAAAAGGCACCCCTAAAGGCTATACAAAAGAAGAAATTCTAAAAGGTCTGAATACCCTGACATTAGACGATGTTAGACAATTATATTCTGAAATATTAAATAAAGGAAAAGGCATCATATCAGTTGCTGCACCATTTGAAAGAAAGCCTGAACTAAATAAAATTCTTTTTGACAACATCGCACTATACAAGCCTGTCAAAGAATTTGAACCTGCTAAAACACAAGACAAATACAAAGAGACATTGCAAACAAAAGTTTTAACAGATACAGATTTTAAAAATCAGGCTGAAATAATACAGGCATATAAATTTAAGATCAATAATAATCTTAAAGATACCGTAACCATTAAATTGTTAAATATAATTTTGGGTGGCAATCCATCTTCAAGACTATTTATGGATTTGAGAGAAAAAGAAAAACTTGCATACCATGTTAAATCAAATTATTCATCAGTCGATGATATAGGCATTCTTACAATGAAAATAGGAACAACTACCGATAACAAAGACACCGGAGAACAACACTTTGATAACGTACAAAAATCTATAGAAGGTTTCAATAAACACGTCAAAAAATTTTTAACAGAAAAAGTTTCTGAAGAAGAACTTAACAACGCAAAATTAACCCTAAAAAATGCTATATTAAACAAAACAAATAATTCTTCAGGCAAAATATCATCTTTATTAAAAAGCGTCGACAGTCCATATGGAATCTTCAAAACAAATATGATGTTTGACGAAATAGATAAAATAACTCAAGATGATATTTATAATGCAGCCCAATATATCTTTTCAACCAAGCCAACATATTCTATTTTAGCAACAAAAGATACATTAAACGCTAACAAAGAATATCTAAAAATCCTTGAAAATTAAAAATGAACCTTAGAATTATCAATTAAATAAGTTGCACCGTCTTTGTCTAGGACAAATTCTATCGGCACATAAACGTTCTGTCCGCATGCTTTTACAGCCCACTGCTCAGACCAAGAGCCTGAAACATATTTGCCGTCTTCCATAACCATATCATGCGGTTGTTTTAATATTGCAGTATCATAAATTGACAACTTTGTACATTTGGGAACTTTTATTCCAGCAGCAGTATAAACAGGCATTAAAGTATCTGCTTGAAGTTTCAGATTAGCTTTTGAAGCTCCGGGAAGAGGAACTCTAGCATTATAAGTGATTTTTGCACTTACAGAACTCGATACCACTAAAGAACACAATAAACTAAATAATAAAATCTTTTTCATACTTTCAACTCCTGATATAATATTACCACAAAAAAATTCCTCTTCAACAATACAAAAATAACCTCGCAAAATGCGAGGTTATTTTCTTACAAATTATAAATTATAATTTTGAAGCAACCATCAATGTTGTTTCTGCAAGTCTTGTTGAATAACCCATTTCGTTATCATACCAAGAAATAATTTTAACTTGATTTCCGCCCATTACACGAGTTAATAGAGCATCAACTGTTGAAGATTGAGATGTTCCAACGTAATCAGAAGATACTAATGGTTCTTCTGTATAGCATAATACGTGTCCGTCAGCACCTGCTTTTAATGCTGCATTAACTTCTTCAACTGTAACGTCTTTAGCCAATTCAAATACTACATCAACTAAAGATACGTCCGGTGTAGGAACACGCATAGCAAAACCGTCCAATTTACCTTTCAATTGAGGTAATACAAGAGCTACAGCTTTTGCAGCACCTGTTTTTGTAGGAACGATGTTAAGAGCGCCTGCTCTTGCACGACGAGGATCTTTGTGACCTGCGTCCAAAATTCTTTGGTCGCCTGTGTATGAGTGAACTGTTGTCATCAAACCTTTAACGATACCGAATTTTTCATCAATAACTTTAGCTACCGGAGCTAAGCAGTTAGTTGTACATGA
>CACYCU010000077.1 GCA_902772945.1 uncultured bacterium
GTGATGAAAAGAAAAAATTAAAAGATAAAACTCTTGAAATGATTCTTGATCCTGCTATGTCAAAATTGTTAGGTCATATAAAATTTTTGGTTGCATTAAGCGGCAATCCGACATTGTTCGGTGGAGATGAATATGGTGCTTCAGGATTTGAATCAACAACAAAAAATATATTTCTTCAAAATAGAAATATTGTTCATGAAGAATGGGCTGATGAAAGAAGTCCTGAGTATAAAAAATTTGTAAAAGTATTTAATGAATATGTAAATCATCAGTTTGGTTTGAGAAAGAGAGAGGAACTTCAAGCTTTGAATGACGGTACACCTTATATGCTTGATGTTCACGGTGCAATGGCAAGTGTACCTGTTTATAAGAACAATTTTAAAAATGAAATAGAAAGATATGAAAATGTAAATACAAGACTTTCTGCACTGTTAAGACAGAGTACAAACGGTGCAATGACAGTTTCGCTGTTTAATACAGCAGGAATAACTCACAAATTTGATGAATATTACAGACCTGCAGAAATTACTTTAAATGAAATCGGACTTGGAAGCGGCAGAGGTGACAAATTAAATGTTATTAACGGGTTAAAAGACGGGATTAAATTTTATGATGCATCTGAACTTGAAAAACCAAAAAATGAGAGAACTGAATATGTTGTAGAAAACAACAAAATCAGACGACAGGACGGTCAACCGATAAGATTTAAGGATTCTACAATGATACTTTATCATCCGGTAAGCTTTACGGGTAAAAAAGTTCTTTACAACCCTCAATACTATTTTGTTTCAAATCCATACAAGCAATCAAAATCTGTTAATGTTGGTCAAAATTTACAAATTTTATCAAAATAGATTAGACAGAAAATCTAAAATGAACCAGATCTCCGTCTTGGACTACATAATCTTTGCCTTCCAATCGGGTTACGCCTTTTTCTTTGCAGGCATTATATGAACCGTATTTTACAAAATCTTCGTAAGGTGTAATTTCAGCCCTAATAAAGCCTTTTTCAAAGTCTGTGTGTATTACTCCGGCTGCTTGAGGTGCTTTTGCTCCGTTTACTACAGTCCAGGCATGTACCTCTTTTTCACCTGCAGTGATAAATGTTAAAAGGTTTAAAAGCTTGTAGACTGATTTTATCATTCTGTCTATTCCGCTATCTTCAATTCCCAAATCGGCTAAATATTCTTTAGCTTCTTCCGGTCCTAATTCTGCAAGTTCTTCTTCTATTTTTGCGGAAATAAGAACAACTTCAGCATTGTGTTTTGAAGCATAATCTTTTACTTGTTTTGTATATTCATTTCCTTCTTTCAAATCGTATTCAGAAACGTTTGCCGCATAGATAACAGGTTTTGTTGACATTAGGTTAAGACCTTTGGCTACTGCAATTTCATCGTCGACAAAGTGGTCATTTATATTTATAAATGTTGCTTCTTCTAATAATTTTTGCATTTTTTCAAGAACAGATAGGGTTAAAACTGCTGTTTTGTCTCCTGATTTTGCGACTTTAGAAACTTTTGCAATCTGTTTTTCAACAGAAGCCATATCCGCAAGTGCAAGTTCTGTGTTTATAACTTCAATGTCGTCAAGCGGGTTAACTTTGCCTGCAACGTGAATAGTATTTGGATCATCAAAACATCTTACAACTTGGATTATTGCATCGACTTCTCTTATATTATGCAAAAATTGATTTCCTAAACCTTCACCTTTGCTGGCACCTTTTACAAGACCTGCGATATCAACAAACTCGATTGCTGTCGGAATTATTACATCTGTTTTGCATAATTTGGCAAGTATTTCCAGTCTTTCATCAGGTACGTTTACAACACCAATATTTGGTTCTATTGTACAAAACGGGTAATTAGCGCTTTGTGCATTTTTTTTGCTGGTTAATGCATTAAATAAAGTTGATTTTCCTACGTTTGGAAGTCCTACTATTCCTGTTCTTAACATTTATATTTCCTCTTCTGTGGGCAAAGATGCCCAAAAATTTTTACTTAACTACGTTTGCAGATAGCTGGCTTTTTTCATAATGAAGCTTATCTGTTAGTTGATTCAGTCTTCCCATAACTTCTTTAAACATTGGTATAGGCAGGCTCTGTTTCCCGTCTGACAGAGCTTTTTCTGGGTTGTGATGAACTTCAATCATTATACCGTCAGCTCCTACAACAATTCCTGCTTTTGCCAACGGCTCAATAAGATACCTTTGACCTGTACCGTGGCTTGGATCAATTATTATAGGCAGATGTGAAATCTTTTTGATTACGGGTATTGCAGCAATATCCATTACATTGCGTGTGAAAGCGCTGTCAAAACTTCTTATACCCCTTTCGCAAAGGATTACATTTGGGTTTCCGTTATATAATATATGTTCCGCAGCCAGTAAAAATTCTCTGATTGTACTAGCCAAACCTCTTTTCAATATAACCGGTTTGTTGCATTTACCTACGGCATGCAATAATTTGAAATTTTGAACATTTCTGGCACCGACTTGTAATACATCTATATAATCGCACATCATATCAAGATCTGATGCATCCATTACTTCCGAAACCGTTAATAATCCGGTTTCATCAGCTGCTTGTCTAATGTATTTAAGAGCTTTTTCACCGTATCCTTGGAAATCATACGGTGAAGTTCTGGGTTTGAATGCTCCGCCTCTCAAAAATTGGCAGCCCATTTCTTTTGCGGCTTTTGCAACTTCCAACAACCCATCATATTCTTCAATAGAGCAAGGTCCGACAATAGAAACAGGCTTATTTCCTCCGCCGATTTTCACTCCGTTTGAAAATTCTATTATTGTATCTTCCGGTTTTCTGTCTCTGGAAGCCAGTCTAAAGGGCTCTCTTATTATTTTAACTTCTTTGACACCATCCAATGCTGCTAATCTGTCAGGTGTAACTGTGGTTTTGTCGCCAATAGCATCAATTACTGTATATATTTCCCCTTTTTTGTATCTGATGTCAAAGCCGGCATTTTTCAAAAAATCTATGACTTTTTGTGCCTGAGCTTCTGTAGCGTGGGGCTCCATAATTATTATCATAATTTTCTCCTTGTAGATTAATTGTAACATGAAAATTTATTATGTTAGAATTATTTAAAAGGAGTTTTTATGTCAGAAAAAGAAAAAATGTTAAAGGGCGAAATGTATAATGCTGAAGATGCGGAACTGTTTTATGAAAGAATTAAGTGTAAAAATCTTTGCCATAAATATAATTCATTAAATCCCGACAAAATTGCAGAAAGAACTGATATAATAAAAAAAATTTTCGCAAAAACCGGTCATAAAATTTTTATAGAGCCGAATTTTTTCTGCGATTACGGTTACAATATTGAAATAGGTGAAAACTTTTATTCTAATCACAATTGTGTAATATTAGATCCGGCAAAAGTAACTTTTGGAGATAATGTATTTATCGGGCCTAATTGCGGATTTTATACTGCAGGCCATCCTCTGGATAGTGAAAATAGAAATTCGGGTCTTGAATTTGCAAAACCTATAACTGTCGGAAATAATGTATGGATTGGCGGAAATGTTTGCGTAATGCCGGATGTAATAATTGGCGATAATGTAGTTATTGGTGCAGGTAGTGTTGTCACAAAAAATATTCCGTCAAATTCCGTTGCTGTTGGAAATCCTTGCAAAGTAATAAAGGAAATATAAACTATTTTTCTTTTTTCATAATGAGAGTGTTTTTATCAAACTCTATCTCAACTTGATCTTTTTCAGGATCAATATCCATTATTTCAAGCATTGTTTTTGTAAATAACATTGCCCAGCTGTTTCCTGTTTTTGTAAATTTTCTCTTCATATTAATTCTCTTTGTTATAACAATTACTTTACATTGTTTATACAATGTTGTATACTAGACGATGTAATAACAAAATAATTACGAGGTAATACTTATGGAAGAAACAAAAAATTTGGCAGAATTATGTAGAGATATCTCAAATGAGCTGGTTGAAGCCCTTAATGTTGTTAATATTCTCTATGAAATATCAGACGGTGACAGCAAACAAGAAATCTTATTAAAAATTATTAATAAAAATATAAGATTATCTTTTGAAAATATTGAAAAATGCAGAAGTATGATTGCTATCGTTGAATAAAAAAGCCCCTTTAAGGGGCATTCTTTTTTCGAGCTTTTTCATATATCATCAAAATCGTACATATTACAACGCAAATCATTGTTGAAATCATCCAAAATGCTATTGCGCCGTTCCATCCGAATTTGTCAACAACAAAACCTGTTCCGCCTGATGATAGTGCTGCGCCTACATATCCAAAAACTCCGGTAAATCCTATTGATGCTGATGCAACTTTTTTGGAGCTTGATTCAACTGCGCAAAGTCCGCCGATTAGCATTTGCGGTCCTGATGTAAACATACCTATCATTGCAGCGTATATGTAATCAAGATAACCTCTTTCCACAGGGTTTGCTGCAAAAGCCAACAAACTCAAGATTAAACAGATTAAAAATACTATATTGATTGGTGTTCTGTTGCCTTTGTATATTTTATCGGAAATTACACCTGCAAATATAGCTCCGAATGCTCCGACAAGTGCCAATGAACTTAATTTTGAACTTGCAACGGTTAATGTATTTCCTTTAACTTCAACCAAATATTTTACAAGCCAATCTTCAGTACCAAATCTGATAATATATACAAATATGTATGCTATTGCCAGCATCCATATAACAGGGTTGCACAAAATATGTTTTTTGAAAATTTCAAAATATGATCTTTCATCTTTTTCTTCACTAGGTTCAACTTTTTGACAAGTCGGTTCTTCTCTGAATTTTTCTACATCAGGAAGACCTAGTGTTTGGGGTTTATCTCTCAAACGATCAAATAACCAGATACCTGTAATTATACAAATGACCGCAGGTACATAAAAAGCTGCTCTCCAGCCGAATTTATCGATAACAATACCGGAAATCATAACGGCAGAAAATACACCTATTTGGTGAGAAGTTGACCAGAGTGACCATTTTGTGCCGCGTTCTGAGTTAGAAAACCAGTATGATAAGCTTTTTGCAACAGGCGGGAAACCGCAGGATTGGAACCAACCGTTTGCGCCCCAGAAAAATGCCATTATCCATAATAAAACCGCAGCTGATGGTAAGCCGAAGAATGTTACATGGCCCGGGGTTATTATGGATGAACTGATTACAAAACATATATTACATATTGCTGATAAAATTAATGCAGTTGGCAAGAATGTTCTTACGTTAGCTTTATCCGCTAATACGCCGTTGATAAATTTTCCGATTCCATATGTAACGTACAGTGTTGAACCAAGTATACCTAATTCGGTATTTGAAAGATGCAAATCTGCACCCATTGCCGGTAATGCTACTGCTATATTTTTACGGCAAATATGGAATACTACATAGGCAATAAAACTTGAGTAGAAAATTCTCCATCTGAAATGTGAATATGTTTTTTTTACTTCCTCTTCGCTCATTGTAACCGGTTTGGCCGGCGGTTCTTTAAAAAATTGTATAATTTTTTTAAACATTTTTATTTCCCTGCTTTAATTATCTGTATATTTCTTGTTTCTGTAATTTCCTGACGTGCATCTTTGATTATCTCTCTTTTTTCTTCATCAAGTCTGCATCCGCCAACTAATCTGTCTATAAAACCTGTATTTACTTTTACGGCTTTTTCTAATGCTCCTACTTCTTCCAATACGTCTTTAATTTGATGTAAATCATATCCGAAAGACTGTTTAGAATTATATACAAGGGTTTCTCCGGATTGAGAAATTATAGGTTCTCCCCCCTGTTCAAAATAAAGTTTGAAAACAGATTTTAAATCTTGCAATTCAGCTTGCAATGTGGTAACTGTTTGCTGAATTCTTAAAAATCTTTCAAATAAATACTCAATATTATCGAGTTGTTTAACTTCCCAATCATATTTTTGCAAATATAATTTTTTAAGTTTTGGATACGCTAATGCAAGTCCCATTGTATCAGCCATAGCTCTGTGGTGGTTTTTTAAATCAACATTAAATTTTTCTGTCAGAGCTTCCAAACCGTGAGAAAACAAATCCGGATATATCTCTTTAAACATTTGTTGGGAGTCAATTCTCGGGTTGTTAAGTTCTTTTCCGGTTGTTCTTAAACTTGCTTCATTTAAAAATGAATAATCAAAAATACAGTTATGAGCAACAATCGGGTAATCACCTATAAATTCAAGAATTTTAGGCATAGCTTCCGCTTCTGTCGGGGCATCAGCAACCATTTCCGGTGTAATTCCGTGAATTGCTATACTTGATTTTCTGATATGTTGTTCCGGATTGATAAGGGTTTGAAATTCATCTTTAATTTTGCCGTTTTCAAGTCTAACAGCGGCAAATTCTACCATCCTCTCCTTTGTATAATCCAATCCGGTTGTTTCTGTATCCAGAACAATTTCGATTATTTTTTTTCTAGCCATTTTTTCATCCTATAGAATTCTATATAGATGATAGCATAAAAATATTTTATATGCTAAGATAAACTAAAAAAGGAGATAGTTATGGCTATAGATATTACGGATTCATCATTTGAACAAGAAGTTTTAAATTCTGAGCAGCCGGTTGTTGTTGATTTTTGGGCGCCTTGGTGCGGTCCTTGCAGAAAACTCGGTCCTATTTTGGATGAAGTTGCAAATGAGTTTTCCGGTAAAGTGAAATTTGTAAAGCTTAATACTGATGAAAATTTGAAATCTGCTCAAGATTATTCAATTAGCGGATTGCCAAGTTTGTTAATCTTTAAAAACGGAAAAGCTTTAGAAAGATTAGTAGGGCTTATGCCAAAATCTACTATAATTTCAAACATAGAAAAACATATGTAACGTTTTGTAAATTTTTATATTAATAATTCCTGAAATTATTAAAGTTTAGGCGGATTTATACCGATTTACTAAGCATAGGAAAAAAGGATATGCAAGTCAGCGGTGTACCAAATAAATTTGTTATATTTCAGGAATTTTACTACCATTTAAAGGGAGTAGAAATTTCTTATAAAGAAGCTGTCAGATTATTTTATCAGATGGATAATCAGACAGAGGCTGACTTTATTGTATATTATGCTGACGAAGTAGGTTATGAATTAGTTCAAAAAGAAGATGGTGCCGGTAATCCTTTAGTAGATTCTAACGGAAATCCTATATATTTAAATTTGCCGTTTGTAAGTCCTTCCGGTTACAATTTGAGTCCGGATACAGATCATTTGCTTCAGGCTAAAAAGAATTTGCTTAAGCAAGATTATTCAATTCAGGCTTATGCAAAGAAAAACGGTATTATATTGGATCCTCAATGGAGCCAATATTCTGCGCAAGAAATTGTTCAAATGTATGACGAAGGTGTAGTAATTCCGCAAGACATAGTTGATATAGCTCATACTATTTTGCAATCCAATGCTTCCTTATCTGAAGGTGGTGAAGATAAAGAAAATTCAGGAGATGAAACTGAGATAGGTGTAAAAGAGTCCTTTATGGATTTAATTCCAAGAGCAAAGAAACATATTGAGCAGTGTGATGACAAAACCAACAAAATTGATGACAAAATTGATGATTTGATTAGTGCAAACGGTCAAAATCAAAAAAATATTGAAAATAAGATGAAAGCTCAAAGAGCAACTCTTGAAGAATTTGAAGAACAAATGAGAGAATGGAGAAAACTTCAAGATAAAATTAATAACGGAGAAGCTCTTACAGATAGCGAAGCTCGCAAATATGCTGAAATTACCGGTATGTTAGAAGACAGAAATAATTCTGACGATTTCAAAATCGACAAAAACGGTATTGCAAGAAACTTAAATGAAATTAACATACTTGCTGTGTTGGGTGAACAACTTGCAGAAGAAACAATTGAAATCGGGGATGAATTAGCAGACTATACCTCAAAAGCAAATTATAAAACAACAAGAAAAAAACTAACAGGCGAAGTTGGATTTTTGAGAGCTATAATTGCAATGTTTAACGGAAAAGAAATTGCAAAACAAGCTCAAGAACAAGGTTTGCAAACTAAAGAATACACCGAAGAAACAACAGATTCTGTAAAAGATATTGCATCAATTTTAGGTGTGGAAAAGATGATTTCCAATCCTTCAACTCCTCCTGAAGAAAATGCATCTCCTGCTGTTGAAAGTGCTGAAAAAGAAGAAGCTGCTCAAACTAAGGAAGAAGAAAATCTTCCTGCAACAGAAGACGAAAACCAAACTCAAGAAGCAGCAGAAGCAGAAAATACATCTACTGAAGAAGATATTATTATTAATGATGAAGTAGTAAATGGATTTATTGATGTTGCAAATGGCATAAATGATATCTTGTTGAAAGAAATTAAAGATGCTCTTGAAAATATTAAGATGGCAAAAGGCGATCAAAGATTTGCAAAACAAGCTGACAAGATAGTTTCAGAAATTCTTGAAGAATACTATGCTGCAGAAGAGAAACGTCAGGAAGAAATTAAACAAAAAGAACAAGAAAATACTGAAGCTAAAAAGAAAATTGAAGATCTTGGCGGTGAAGTAAAAGGTGATAAAGGACAAAATACAACAAGTGCATTACTAAAAGAATCGAATAACGGTGAAGAAAACAAAAATCAAAACGAAATTGACTCACAACAAAAAATTATTGATCAAAATAATGCAGATATAGATGTCTTAAATCAAGAATCAGAAACAGATGCTCAACAAGTAAAAGAAAAAACAAAACGTGAAAAAGAAATATTGAACGAAGCTGTTCCTGAAGAAGAAAAAGCATTAGAAACAGATACTGAATTTAAAGATTCAATTATTCCGGAAAATAAAGAACAATTGAAACTTACCTTAAGCAGCGGCGAAACTCTTGCAAGAATGGGTAAATACAGAGTCCTTGTAGGTATGGAGCAAATTGCGGCTTGGCAGTTTAAGAAAGGTTATAACAATGTAAGCAAAGGCAAAACAAGTATAGCTGTCGGATTAGAAGCTGCAAAAGCCGGTGATCCTTCTGTTGTTGAAATTGCTGAAAATGTTACAAGCCAATCTACAAATGATGAAAATGAATCAATTACATCTTTGGTTGCTCTTGATAATAAGATTATAGAAGTTACAGGCGAAGATTCAGCAGAACAAGGAGCTAAAGCCGGCGAAGAAGCTGATGAAATTCAAAACGGAGAAGCATCAGCAGATGAAGCGTCTACAGAAGAACCGGAAAATGATGAACAACAAACACAATCTCCAGCAAATTCAACTGCTCAAACAGAAGAACCTGCTCAAGAAACAAGTCCTGAAGAAATTGTAAATAATACAGAAGAAGAA
>CACYCU010000078.1 GCA_902772945.1 uncultured bacterium
CAACCTACGGTTTACAAAACCGTTGCTCTACCATTGAGCCAAGTCGGCACATGTACTATTCTATTAAGAAAATTTTTAAAAGTCAAGATGATTTTGTTATATAATAACTATATGATTAGAAATTTGTTACCGATTATTATGCTTACAATATCTAATGTGTTTATGACTTTTGCTTGGTATGGACATTTGAAACATAAGTCTGCAGCACTTTGGGTTGTTATTCTTGTAAGCTGGGGTATAGCGTTTTTTGAATATTGTTTTCAAGTTCCCGCAAACAGAATTGGGCATGAAGTCTATAGCGCAGCTCAACTCAAAACTATACAAGAAATCATTACACTTATTGTATTTAGTGTTTTTTCTGTACTATATTTAAAAGAAGAATTCCGTTGGAACTATCTTGTTGGGTTTTTGTTTATTATACTTGCTGCTTTTTTTATTTTTAAGAAGTGGTAGCTTTCATTTTTATTGCTAAATATTTTTGTTCACCTAACGCTTTTGAGCCTTCAAACTTTTCAACATTAATTTCTGGAACAACTTCTTTCTTTTTTGCTTTTTTCTTAGCTTGAATTTTTTCTTGTTCAGATTTTGAAACAGTTAGTAAATTATTTAGGATGGAATTTGACTCTTTAGCTTTTTTAAGTTCAATTTCTCTGAGTTTTGCTTTATCTGCAGTCTTGTTGCCTGTAGGGTTAACCCCATATGCAAGAAGTCTGCGCATAATTTCTCTTTCTTCTTCGTCAACACATGGCAAAGAACAAATTCCTACAGAAGATACACCTTGAATATTCATAAAAACTCCTTTGTATATATGTCGGCATTTTCGTTTGAAACTTTAATGTTTTTTCAAAATTATTACGTATGCTTAACCGAAGTGAGCAATTCTATTCTTGAAAAATTTAAATAAACTGTTATCGAGGATTGAATATGTTTAAGAAAAAATTTGTAATTATTATTTTATTATTTAGTTTAGTTTGTCAAAACACAGTATTGTTTGCCGCAGAAACAAAGTACCCAAATTATGCGCAAGAATTTTTGGGGACAGATAAATATGAGAAAATTAATCGAAAAGTATTTAACTTTAACAGAGGGTTAAACAAATATGCAATTAGGCCTATTCATACAATTTGGTCATCAATTATGCCCAAATATGGCATGGATAGAATTTATGGAATTTCAAACAATATAGAGTATCCTGTTAGATTAATCAGCAGTTTGATTCAACGAGACTTTCAAACTTCTAAAAATGAGAGTATTCGTTTTTTTACAAATACTATACTGGGACTTGGCGGTATGTTTGATCCGGCAAAACATTTATTTCATTTGGAACAAAGCAAAGAAAACATGGAACAAGCCCTTGCAGCCTGTAACGTAAGCCCCGGACAATACTTTGTTATGCCTGTTTTGTCTTTTACAACACCAAGAGGATTATTTGGAAAATTGTTTGATACAGCTCTCAATCCAAGTTGTTATATTGCAACTCCAATTTTGGCGATAATTAAAGCAGGATTGCTTGTTAACAGAACATCTTATCTTCAACCGTTATTTAAGATGGTCGAGGCAAATTATGCAGACCCGTATGAAATTGCGAAGGAAGCATACGGTATTGATAATTACATAAAACAAACTAATAAAGACAGACAGGATGTAATGTCATCTCTGTATGTTCCTGTTAAGGAAGAAAAAGTTCAAGATATACCCAATAAGCAGGTTGCTGAGAAAAAAAGTGAAAAAGAAAATATTGTTAAAATAGAAGTTTCTTCTGAATTATTGTGGCCAAATCTGTTATACGGCGGAACAAAACATAATGAAACAGGTATCCCATATAATATTTCGGCTGCGCCATTAGAAGCTGATAAAAAATTATACAACTATAATCCGCAAAATCCGGTTGTTGACTCTATGCGTACAGCATTGTTTGCGCTTCCGGGAGTTGATGAATCTATATGGAATGAACTTTCTATTTGGAACAGAAGCTTTTCTAAAAGGATAAAAACTTCTTCTATAAATATTACTGAAGGCAGAGATGATTATAAATACAGATATATTTTGCAAAAAACACAGTCTCCGCTGGTTGTTATAATTCCTTCGATAGGAGAAGGCATTATGTCAGGTCATTCTGTGCTTATCGGAAAGATATTTTATGATGCGGGTTATTCTGTTTTGATCGAAAGCAGTAACTTTAATTGGGAATTTGTAAAAAGTATGCCTGAAAACTATCGTCCGGGGTTGCCGGCAAAAGATGCAGACGCCTTAAAAACAATTTCTGCAAAAATTATTAATCATTTAGAAGAAAAACAGGGGTACAAATTTGGGGATAAAGTTTTTGTAGGGACTTCTTTTGGTGCATTGACATCACTATTTTTGGCTGATAAAGAATCAAGGCATAATACATTAGGAAATACAAAATTTATTTCAATTTGCCCGCCTGTAGATTTGATATACGCAATGAAGCAGGTTGACAAAAATTCAGAAAGCTGGAGTAAATCTTCCGATAATTTTAAAGAGAGAGTTGCTGAAACTGCAGCAAAAGTTGTTAAACTGTATGAGTCTAAAAAGGATATAAATTTCGAAATTAACAACCTGCCTTTTACTGAGGATGAAGGAAAATTGATTACGGGTTTTGTTATGCATCAAAAACTTTCAGATCTTATTTATACAATAGAAAATTCACAAAAAAATGAAAAAGACGAATTGTATTACATGATAAATAATATGGGTTATCAGGATTATGCCGAGAAATATCTTTTGTCTGACGGAGAAACCTGTGATGACTTAATTTTTGAGACCAGTTTGTCTTCAATATCAAGCTATTTGGAAAATAATAGTAACTATAAAATATATCATTCTTTAAATGATTATTTGACTAATAAAAATCAATTAAAACTTTTGAAACAATCTACGGGTAATAAGACGGTTTTGTTTGATAACGGAGCACATCTCGGCTTTTTGTATAGGCAAGAGTTTATTGAAGATTTAAAGGATACAATAAAAGCTTATTTTGCTGAAAGTTGATGTCTTTCAAGCATAACCATAAGAATTGAGATGTCGGCAGGTTTTACTCCACCAATGCGGGAGGCTTGGGCTAATGTTTTTGGGCGTATCTTAGATAATTTATCTTTAGTCTCTGATGATATATGATCAATTTTTGAGTAGTCAATATCATCAGGAATCTTGAACTTATCAAGTTTTCCGGCTTGTTCTACTTGAATTTCTTGGCGTTTTAGGTATCCGTCATACTTTATGAGTATTTCAACCTGTTCGGAAATATCAAAAGGAATATTGGCAAATGTATTGTCTATTAATTTTAGTACATCATAATTTATGTTTGGATGTTTTAAAAATTCAGAAACCCTTATGCCTTTATCAATATGTTCGCCATATTTTTTCAGAACAGAATTTACATCTTCCGTTGCAGAAATTTTTACGTTTTTGATTCGTTCAATTTCTTTTTCAATAGCTTGTTGTTTATCTGTATAAACTTTAAATTGTTTATCATCAATGAGTCCTATTTTTCTTCCAATAGGTGTTAATCTTATATCTGCATTATCTTGTCTTAAAAGTAGTCTGTACTCAGATCTGGATGTTAGCATTCTATAAGGATCTTGTATGTCTTTTGTTACTAAATCATCAATTAAAGTTCCTATGTAAGATGAACTTCTGGAAAGCTCAAGCATTTCAGAGTTATTTAAATAATTAATCGCATTTATGCCTGCGATAAGACCTTGTGCAGCAGCTTCTTCATATCCGCTTGTACCGTTTATTTGTCCGCCTAAGAATAGCCCTTTTATTTTCTTTGACATTAGAGAGTGAGAAGTCTGTACAGCGGGTACGTAATCATATTCAACAGCATATGCAGGTTTTATAACATGTGCATTTTCAAGTCCTGGTAATGTTCTGAGCATTTGAACTTGAACATCTGCCGGTAAGCTGCTTGAAAACCCTTGAATGTAAACTTCGTATGTCCCTAATCCCTCAGGCTCAATGAATATGTGGTGCGAAGGATTTTCGCTGAATCTTACGACTTTATCTTCTATGGAAGGACAATATCTCGGACCTACACCTTGAATAAGTCCTTTAAACATCGGTGATTTATCAAGATTTGCTCGAATTATTTCATGCGTTTTTTCGTTAGTTCTTGTTAAATAACAATCATATTGTGGCCTAATCGGGCGATTAGGTTTAAAAGAATAAAAATGCAAATTTTCATCACCCGGTTGCAGTGTCATTTTAGAATAATCAATAGTTCTTTTGTCAACTCTGGGGGGAGTTCCTGTTTTTAATTTCTTGATATTAATACCATGTTTTATTAAAGATTCTGATAAGCCATACGCAGCTTTTTCCCCTAATCTGCCGGCACTGTATGATTTTAAGCCTACAAAAATTCTTCCGTTTAAAGATGTTCCGGTTGTTAATATAATCGCTCTTGCTTTATATTCAATGCCATATTCGTCAATTGCGCCTGCGATTTGACCATCTTTAACTATCAAGTCAGTTATACAAGCTTGTCTTAAATAAATATTAGGGGTGCTTTCTATAATATTTCTCATATATGACATATATTCTTTTTTGTCGGATTGAGCCCTTAATGCCCTGACGGCAGGCCCTTTTGAAGAATTTAACATCTTTAATTGCAGATATGTAGCATCTGCAGCTTCTCCCATTACTCCGCCCAGTGCATCTATTTCTCTGACTAGAGTGGATTTTGCAGGGCCGCCAATTGCTGGATTGCAAGGCATTAAGGCAATATTATCAATGCTAAGCGTTGCAAGCAATACTTTTGCACCTAATCTGGCTGACGAAATAGCAGCCTCGCAACCGGCATGTCCTGCTCCGACTACGATAATATCATATTCATTGTTGAGGTAATTCATAAAAATATTATATTACAAAAAAATTCTACTCCGGTTGGATGATATTAATTAAGTTTTGTAAAGTTTATTATATTTATGTCGAGAAAATTCATGTTACATCTTATTGGAGCTCATGATGTCAGAACAAACTTTACTACAGCCGATACAGGCAGCTAATCCTGAAAAAGCTAACATTTGTTTAGAACAAGCAAGACTGGCGCACGAAAAATATTTAGTTAGTCAACAAAATACAGATTTACAGGAAGCTATTGAATGTTATATTGATGCGGTTAAGTACGATCCTACAAGACCCGAAGCGTATTACAGGCTTGCGGCTTTGATGTGGGAACAAGGTCAAATTAGTATAGATACTGCAATAGAACAGTGTAAGACCGCGATATCACTAGCTCCGCAAAATATTAATGCTCATATGTATACAGGCTTTTTTATGAAGCTTGCTCAGGATTTCAAGTCTGCAGAAAAAGAGTTTAAATCAGCCATAAAAATGGGAAAACTTAATTCTGCAAGACCAAGGTTAGTGTTATCTCAAGCTATTCTTCAAAAAATTAATACGGAAAAAGCTACTTTTTCTGATTATATCGGGTTTGTATATTACTTTTTATCGGGAAGTCTGATGCTTGCATGGGATAAACCTTCCATGAAGATGTTTTGTAAAAACATGTCAGATGATTTTTCTGTATTTACATACAATACTGTCGGAAAATTCTTAGAAAAATTTAAATTATATCCGACAGCTGAAAATATTTATAGAAAAGCTTTAACTGCAACTAATCATGGCGAAATTTTTTATGACAAAATGGGCGATATTGCTTTAAAAAATAAAGATTTAGATTTGACTGTTGATTGTTATAGAAAAGTTTTGGAATCTAATCCGCAAAATAGAGAGGTATTAATTAAATTAGCAACTGTTCTTCAAACATATTTCCCTGAAAATAGTGATGAGGCAATTGATTGCTATGAAAAATTGTTAAAATTTGATATTGATACGGCTCAAATATATTACGAACTTGGTCATCTTTATTTAAAGAAAGAGGACAAAATAAATTCCATAAGTGCCTTTAAACTGGCGTTGGAACAGGATAGCGAAAATCCGTTTTATAACAATTCTTTGGCATATGCCTATTCTAAAGCTGAATTATATGATGATGCGATAGAGCATTATCAAAAAGCAATAGCATTAAATCCTGATACCGAATGGACATCAATTGTCTGCCAAGCTCTTGGTACAATTTATGCTGAGGTTAAGGGTAATATAGAGGCTGCTATATCAACATATCAGGCCGGAATAATTCTTGATCCGAACAATTATGACTTATTGTTGTCTTTAGGTGATGTATTTATGGCGTCATATGACTTGGATAGTGCAATTAGAACATATTGTGATGCAATAATGCTTAATCCGGAAGATTATAGGGGCTATTCAAAAGCAGGAATTGCTCTTTGGGAAAAAGATTATTTGGAAGAAGCACTTGTTTCTTTCCATAAATCTGTTGATCTTAACCCTGATAATGAATTTGCTCAGAACAACCTTGGTATAATTTATTTGGACGGGCTTGGAGATGCAGAAGAAGCTCTTGAATATTTTGAAAATGCTGTTGAAATTAATCCTAATTATACTCTTGCATATTTTAATGCGGGAAGGGCAAGCCAAGAAATGGGATTTATAAATGATGCAGCAAATTATTATCAAATGGCTATAGATTTAAATAAAATTACTAATGAATTAGATGAAGATGATATCAGAACAAGGCTTCACAGACTTTTTGATATCTAGATTTTTTGCATTGACAAGCGTTATAAAAATCTATAAAATAATATTATGGCGATTGTTTATTTAAGTTTAGGATCAAATTACGGTGATCGTATAGGTTACGTTCAACAGGCCGCGAGTCTGCTTGCAACATCTGAAGGCGTATCCATTATTCGGACTTCGTCATTTTATGAAACAGAGCCTTGGGGGATGAACTCTGATAATTGGTTTGTTAATGCGGTTGTCGAAATTAAAACAACTCTTACTCCGCAAAATTTGCTTGAGCTATGTCACAGAATTGAAAGCCAATTAGGAAGAAAACGACCTGCAGACGGTCAATATACCGATAGAACTATTGATATCGATATTCTTTTTTATAATAAAGATATAGTAAATGATGATAATTTAATTATTCCGCATAAATATGTCCATTTGAGGGCATTTACTCTGGTACCTCTGTTGGAATTGATTCCTAATTTTGAACATCCGGTTTTGCATAAAACAATTTCGCAGTTACATAATGATTTGGAAAATCCGGAAATGGTATTCTTATATGGAACAAGAGTTGAAATATAAAGTTGCTATTATTGGCGGAGGACCGGCAGGATGTATTTGTGCATACTATTTGCAGGACAAATTTGATGTTTCGATTTTTGAAAAAATTTCACCGTTAAAAACACTTCTTCCGACAGGTGGAGGCAGATGCAATCTTGCGCATGCTGAATATGATTTTAAAGAACTTTCAAAAAATTATCCGAGAGGTGAAAAATTTTTATATTCTGTTTTTTCAAAATTTTCAACTCAAGAGGCGCTGGATTTTTTTGATAAAATAGGTGTTGAAACTTATATTCAAGATGATATGCGGATTTTCCCTTTGTCAAATAGCTCAAAGGATGTAAGAGAAAAAGTTTTAAAAGCTTTAAACAAAGTGCGTTTTATAAGAGAAGAAGTCTTGAGGGTAAATGATGGCTTTAAGGTTGTTACTAATATGAATTCATATAAGGCTGATTTTGTTGTGATTGCAACAGGCGGACATGCATCTTATGAATTGATAAAATTATTAGGACATAAAATTATAAAACCTCTGCCTTCTTTGACGGGGCTAAAAACAAAAGAAGATTTCTCTGAAATAAGCGGAGTCGCTATTGACAATATATTATTTACCCACAAAGGAATTTCAGGGCCGAGAGTTTATACAATTTCGTCAATTAGAGCAAGAGAAAATTTTCCATACAAATTAGAATTTGATTTTATTGGTGATATAAATTTGCAGGAAAATTTAAATTTAAATCCGCATAAATCCATCAAAAATTTACTGGCTGAAAAGTTGCCAAAATCTTTTTGTGAGTACGTTTTGAAGAATTTGAATATTGATTCTGATACAAAATGTCATTTAATAAATGGTGCAATGCGTGATAAAATTTTTTCAAAGCTCAAACATTTTGAAATTAATGTGACAGGTACTGTTCCTGATGGTGAGGTCGTAACCTCAGGCGGTGTAGATTTGAATGAAATAAATCCAAAAACAATGGAATCAAAGATAGTTCCAAGAGTATTTTTTTGCGGAGAAGTTCTTGATATTGACGGATTTTGCGGAGGATTTAATTTACAAAACTGTTGGTCTACCGGTTATGTCGCTGCAGAAGGTGTTATGCATTGGTTTGCATCTTTTTCTTCAAATCTTCTTTAACCTGAAATTCACTTTTACCAAGCTTTCTAACGACAACCATTATTGAGGGTGCCAAAACTCCAAGTACCCCGATACATGCACCAATGTTTTTTAAGGTTGCATTCCGTTTTAAATTTTTTACTTGTTTTAGAAATGCTTCTAAAGATTTATCTTCAATGTTTGAAGATTTATATGCATCAAATTTTTTGTCTAATTTTTTTAGTTTTTCAGCAATATTTTTAAATTCGTCCAAATCAATAAATTTTCTGTAATCAACATTATCTTTTTGCCCTGCATTTTTTAAAGTTGGTAAAATGTCTGACATTTTTGCCATTTTAACAGTAAAATCATCAGGGTTGTTGTGTATAAAATTTAGCAATTCTTCTTGAGAATTTATTTTTAATATTTTTTCAGTGCTGGTTTTTAAATTCCCGTTTTTAAATGCTTCTTCAAGTTCTTTTGATTCTATTACTCTTGCATCAAGATCAATAGATGCCGGTTTGTTGTTTTCAACTCTTTTTTCCAAGAATTTTTGGATTGGTTTGCTTGCAAAATACATAAATGCCCAAAACGTACCCTCTTTTATTGTATAGCCGAGAAGCTCTTGAGGATTTCTAGAGTGTGCTAATCTTTCCGTAGTGATTGCTCCGTCAAGAATCATAAGATTTTTAACGGGATTATACATGAAATCCTGGATGCTGCCGGTAAAGACCGGTTGGGTTTTATCTTTTAAAGTCCATTTAGGTTTAGAAAAATCTTTATCCTTAATTACATCATTGGTTTGCATTTCAGCCATTATTTCTTTTTTAGCGGCTTTTTCTGTTGATTTGTGTCTGTATTTCGTCAAACCCGCATATGTTAGAATTGTAAGTGCCGTAGATACAACAAATTTACCCATTGCGAGGTTCTTTGTAAATTTTGGATTTTTGACAGCGCTTTTCATACTGTCTTTAATTGAGGAATCTGCGTATTCAATGGATTTTTCCAAAATGTTTTTTCTGTTATCTTTTAAATTTCTAACATCAAATTTAGGGTCAATTTTTAAAATTTTGTATAGTGTTAAGTCAAGG
>CACYCU010000079.1 GCA_902772945.1 uncultured bacterium
TTTAAGAAACGGTTACTACAGACGTTTTAGCTATGTTTAATTATTGACATAAAATTAAAAATATTTATAATGATTTATATGAAACGCCTGTTATTATTAGTTATAATCCTGATATTTTGTCAGTTATTTTGTTTAGGCGAAGAGTTTTTGCCCGAAGGCAGAGGCTTTCCATTAACAAAAGAAACTAATCCCATCTATTTTGGTTATATGGAGGATTATGCAGCTCAGTTAAAGGCAGCGTTGGACAAGAGTCATATGCTTCGTTTGCGGGGTATGGGCGCTGATTATGATTTTATAATACATCGGGATGGTACTATAACTGATATGAGAGTATCAATATCTCAAGGTAAATATTTTGACAGAAAAATAAAAGAAATAATTCTATCTGTAAAGCCTTTGCCTTTCAGAGACGGTATGAATATGGATGAGATGCAGTTTAGTGTATATCTGGGATTTGAAAAATATGAAGATGTTCATGAAAGCATTGGCAGTTCATTTAAAAATAATAAAAAAGTATTTTTAATAACTGTAATAACAAAGAAATAAAAGAATAAGACAAATATATAAAACCGCTAAAAGGCGGTTTTATTTTGATGCAAAGAAAGGAGAAATTTATGAATTTTTTTGAAATTATAAATAAATGTTTAGCAGAGCTAAACTATAAACAGGCGTCGGATTTTTCAGAATTGATAAAAAATGAGCATAAAAAATTGCAAAATATAATAAATGTTTTGAATAAAGAGGTGTGTTCATCCGAACGTTGGAATTTTTTGCAAAGAAAAACTCAGTTAGTTTTACCGAAAAATACGGGCGAAATAGAAAATCCTATTTCCGGTCGAATTGAAGCTATAATTATTGACGGGGAAAAGTATAACTATCACGATGATTTTGAAAGTTTTTTTGTAAATGCACAGCCCTCAAATACTTATAGCTTTTATGAAGATAAAATCCTTTTCCCGATTTTTAACCAAGATAAAAATGTAGAAATTCTTTATTATACAAATAATTTTGCAAAAGATTTTGAAAATTTAGAAAAATTAAATCTTGAATATGGTACAGATCAATCTTTAATCCCTGATTTGTTTGCAGAACCAATTCTTGTATATGGAGCATGTATGAGATTGAAAGGTAACCCGCAGCATATAAGATTTAATTATTGGCTTAGCATGTATAAAGAAGCTTTGACAAATATGAAATCACGTATTTCAAATACTGTTGATTATGCACCAAAAATCAAAATGCATAGAAAATAATATTTTTTTGTGAACGCAAAAAAAACAGGAAGTTTAAAATTCATTTCCCCTCCTGTTAAGATTTACACTAGCCGAAATATAAATAGCATGTCTATTATACATTTTTTTTAAAAAAAAGACAAATTATACAAAGTTTTGTAACAAAAAGTAAAATTATGGAAAAATTAACAAAACAACAAAAAGATTTTGTATCTGAATATATCAAAACCTTAAATGCCGAAATTTCGGCCCAAAAAGCAGGATATAAATTGAAAGATATGAAAGCTCAAGAGCTTTTGTCTAAGGATTGTATTATCCGTGAAATAAATCGTCAAATAAAATCTCAAATAACCTCTCTTTCTGTAAACAAAGGCTATGTGGTTCAAAAATTGCTTCGCATAGCCGAATTTTCTTTGGAAGAAGAAACTGTAACAGACAAAGACGGAAATTCTAAAACAAAACTACGAGATACATCAGCTGGGCTCAAAGCTCTTGAAAGTTTATGTAAATATTTAGGCTTCAAATCCGAAGAAAATTACACACCTGCAAAAATAATTACGATATCAAATCTGGATGATGAAAAAATATAGAAAGGAAAATCATGAAAGACAAAGAAAAAGAAGAAATGCTGCTTACAGGAGCATCACTTGATGAACTTATTAAAATGAAAATTGAACAAGAATTTTTATCTGATATGAATGCGGCTAAAAATGAATACAAGCCGAAAATTTATACAAATATAAAAGATGTTCCGCAAGACAAAATTTTTGCAAAAAATACAACCTATAAATATTTTAACCGTAATACAAAAACCGAAACCTATATAAACGGAATTCAAGCTGAAGCATTGATAGGGATTCAAAACAATATTAGAGAAAAAATGCTAAAGGGCGAATTGAATGCTTTTACAACTGATGATGCTTATATAAAATTTGACAATGCGGAGTTTTAAAAATGCCAAAATTTGTTAATATTTTACAAAAACCTGCTTATTTTGAGCAGGCTTTATTTTTGTATAAAAAAAGCTGCAAATTTATGGATGATGATTATGCAAAAAACGGATGTTCATCATATGATTATTTTTCAAAGCTTGTATTGAGAACTCAGCCGTTTTTTTATGTATTTTTAGAAAATGAAAAAGTAATAGGTTTAGCTTATTTGGATAATTTAATCGGTGATTCAAAAAGAATTCACAGTGCGGAGCTATCTACTTGTTTTGACAGAAAATTTTGGGGCGATTATACAAAAATTTGTTCGATAATATTTATTCGTTTTTGCTTTGACGTTATAGGATTAACAAAAATAAAGGCTCTTGTGTATCCGGAAAACTTTAGAGTTAAAGGATTATTGGAATTTGCGGGATTTAAAAAGGAAGCACTTTTAAAAGATGAAACTTTAAGAAATAACAAATTGCAAGATATTGAAATATATTCTTGCAGAAAGGTGGAAAAATGAAATACGAAACAGAAGATTTAACAAAACAATTGAATGAAATAGAAGAAAAATTTTTAATAGGAAACATTTCAGATAAATATGACAAATTTAATGAACAAAGACAAA
>CACYCU010000080.1 GCA_902772945.1 uncultured bacterium
AATTATCCGGAACCGGAAAAAATAATAAATATTGTAAATAATATATTACAAAATAACTAACATAGTGTATAATAATCGTATGAAATTTTTTAGAAATCTAAAAGATATATATAGAAAAGTGTCCGAGGTAGAAAATTCTATCTACACCGGCAAACAAGATTATTTGGAAATATACGAACGAAATCTTCAACTTGAAAAAGAAATCGAAGAAAGAACAAAAGAATTAAACATTGCAAATAAAAGAATGCTGACACTTCAACACATATGGGATATGATGAACGCATCAAGACCCCTGCAAAGCGTTCTTGAAACCATAGTTAACAGCATTCAAGGAGAGCTTGGCTACCTGCATTGTAACATAATTAAAAAATGTGAAGATGAAAATGGTATATATTTAACAGTTCTTGCTCAATCAGATGATGTTTCAATTAAACGAGTAGAAAAGTTAATAAAAATACCGTTTCAGGCAAGAAGACTCGCTTACAACCCAAAAAGTGTTTATGCAAAATCAGCAGAACTAAAAGAAATTATTCAAACTTCTGAAATTGGACAAACGCTTAAGTTCATAGCTCCGGATATAGATGATGAAATTATTGAGGAAATTGTACAAAACAACCCAAGTAAATCAATTATAAATGTTCCCTTATATACAAGGAATTCTCACTACGGTTGGTTTAACGTATTTTCTTCCAGAGAAGATTTGACAACAGGCGAAACTGACTTTTTAACAATATTTGCACAACAAATTGAAATGGCAATAACAATTGCGGGTTTATTTGAAGAAGTTAAAGCTCAAGCAGTAACAGACGGTCTTACAGGCCTGTATAACAGAAGATATTTTGAAGAATATTTGAAAAAAGAAGTAAAACGTGCACTTCGTCAACAACAAGCTTTTAGTATCATAGGACTTGACCTTGATCACTTGAAGCAAATAAATGACCAATATGGTCACGCATACGGGGACTTGGCAATAAAAACTGTTGCGGAAGTATTGAAAAAAAATGCCCGTTCTATTGATACTGCAGCCAGAATGGGCGGAGAAGAATTTAATGTAATCTTACCGGGAGTTGATTCTCAAGGAGCAATGATTGCAGCTGAAAGAATTCGGAAAGCACTTGAAGCCGAAAAACTTGATACAATTGATCATGTAACAGCAAGTATTGGAGTTGCAACATTTTTAGAACACTCTGACAGTATAGAAGATGTTCTTGAACTAACGGATCAGGCAATGTACCAATCAAAGAGAAATGGCAGAAACCAGGTTACACTTGCCAAACCGATAACAGAAACAAGCTGGCAAGAAATTGCAATCAATACGTTTATTGATATTTTATCGAAACATAATATACCGATAAAAAATGAAATTGCTCAAGAATTAAAAACCAAACTTCAACAGCCAAAAGATGATGCTTCAAAAGATGCTCTTTTCACGGTTGCAGACATGATGACGCAAATATACAATCCGCTCCATCATACAGGTGTGATTAAATCAAAAGTTTTATTAGCTGTAAGCCTTGCTAAACGATTTGATTTACCAAAAGAAGATATAGACAATCTTAGAATAGCAATGTTACTATACGACATCGGTAATTTAATGATTCCTCAAGAATTACTTCAAAAAGCTACGCCACTGACAGAAGATGAAAAAGAGCAAATAAAAAAACACCCGATTATTGCAGCAAGAGAAATTTTAAAACCGATAAGCGACATTCAAGATGTTATTCCTATAATTGAACACCATCATGAAAATTGGGACGGCACCGGTTATCCTGCACATATTGCAAAAGAACAAATTCCGATGACTTCTCAAATTGTACTTATTGTGGATGCTTATTATGCTTTAATTGAGCCAAGAACGTACAGGGCTGAACTTACTCCAAAACAAGCACTTGAAATTATAAAAAAAGATTCCGGAAAAAAATGGAATACTGCACTTGTTCAAGAGTTTGTAACTTTAGTTGATATTGATACCTAATGAAAGAAAAAGAATTCATAAACATAATAAAGAATACACTAAACTCAAAATATATCGGGGATGATTGTGCTTATTTAGAAGATTTAGGTATTGTAATAACTCAGGATAATCTTGTTGAAAATATTCATTTTTCAATGAAATACACTACGCCATACCAACTCGGGTGGAAATCTGTTATGGTCAACATCAGTGATGTTTGCGCTTCAGGAGCAAAGCCCAAATATTTGACAATAGCCCTTTCACTACCAAAATCTATTGATACCAAATTTATAGAAGAATTTTATAAAGGCGCGAAAGATGCCTCAAAAGACTTAAAGATAGTAGGTGGTGATATTACAAGTGCCGATAAAATTTTCATATCAGTAACTGCTGTCGGAGAAACAAAAAACAGAAAAATTTCATCAAGATCCAACGCCAAAGTCGGATATAAAATAATAGTTTCAGGAGAACACGGAAATAGTGCTACAGGATTAAAAATATTACAAAAAACATTTTCGTCTGAAATTAACAAATTTACCAAAGCCCATTTAATGCCTGACGCACAAAGAAAATTTTCAGAAGAAATTGCCGAAAATATAACTTGTGATTACGCAATGATGGACACCTCAGACGGCCTCGGAGATGCCCTGATGCAAATTGCACAAGCAAGCGGCAAAACAATCAAAGTTAATACAAACGATATTCCCCATGACAAAACTGTTAATATTGAAACAGTATTATTTGGCGGAGAAGATTATCAACTTGTTGCAGCTGTTCCTTCAGATATTTTAGATAAAATAACAAACTACAGCATCATAGGGCAAGTAGTAGAAGGAGAATGCGGAATTTTAATTGACGGGAAATTTTATTCAAATATAGACGACAAAATTTTCAATCATTTTGAATAATTAATTTTTTCTTAAGGTTATAATAATTTATTCAAATTTGTTATATAAATATATTGTTAGGACTATAAAATGAAGGGAGAAATATTATGTTAAAACCACTAGGCGACAGAATTGTAATTAAAGTTATTGAAGATACAGAACAAACATCAGGCGGAATATTTATTCCTGACAGCGCAAAAGAAAAACCACAAAAAGGCGAAGTTGTAGCTGTTGGTGAAGGCAAACTCAATGACAAAGGCGAAAGAGAACCTATGGATGTTAAAGTTGGGGATGTTATTCTTTATGCTAAATATGCAGGAACAGATATTAAAATGGACGGAGTTGAATACAAAATCTTGTCCGTAAAAGATGCATTGGCAATTATCGAGTAGTTTTAAAGGAGAAATAGAAATGGCAAAGAAAATAGTTTTTAACGAAGAAGCAAGGAAATCGCTTCTCAAAGGTATAGATGCTGTAGCAGATGCCGTAAAAGTTACATTGGGACCTAAAGGCAGAAATGTAATTTTGGAAAAG
>CACYCU010000081.1 GCA_902772945.1 uncultured bacterium
ATCAACACCGACTTCGCCTGTTTCAGGGTTAACCCAATCGTTGTTAAATGATAAATATGTTGACGTTACACCTGTACCATTAACAGGATTTTTCAATTGGTTTGTAGCAGACGTAGCATTCCATATATTTAAGTATAACGTACCATTGTTCTCTATTTCATCATTCAAATTTCCGGCATTTATATATAGGGTTAATCCAGTTGGTATCAAAACTTTTTGATTAATAGCAGCTTTAACACGAGCAACTGTATGAGAACCATTCTTAACAATAGTAGTATATCCATCACCGTTTATCGGTACCGTAACCGCCTGTGAATCATTATTATATGCAAATAATCCTAATACACCATTATTTACCAAGTTTGGACTCTTGATATGGTCTCCGCGAGCAATTAATGTTACACCGTCATTGATAGTAAGATATTTTGCGCTAATAGCATTACCAATATTTGTATTGCCCTCTATATATACATGACCGTTACCATTGACAGTACCGGGTCCTGCAGAAGCTGCAGTAGAACCACCGCCTGTTAAATGGAGTTCACCGCCTTCTTCAACGGTTGTTTGAGATGTAGCTGATGATGTAGCATACAAATTGCTTGCATTTGTTGTGACAGATGCACCGTCTTTAATATATACATGACCGTATACGGTAGAATTATACGTAACATCACCAAGTATGTTAATCGCTGAATATATAGATTGCGAAATTGGCTTTGTAACAGTACCACCCGTCAAATTCAACGTAACTGTCGGATAATCAGCTTCTTCAGTAGCAGAAATATTAATCGAATTTAACAAATCACTCGCATTTGCCGTCAATGTTGAATTTGCTGCCATTGAAATAACATTGCTGATTGTTGAACCCGATTCTAAAGTAACATCACCTCTGATGATAGAAGTACCACTGCCATTCAAACTGTGTACTAAAGTTCCGGCTCCCAAACTCAACGTGCCCGCATTTGAAACATCGCTTTGCAAACCTGCTGCACTGACGGATATAGAAGATCCGTTTTCAATATTTATTCCGCCGTCACCTTTCAATGTCGCAGAATCCGTCAAAACCAAATTTGAATTGTCAGTTACATTAACAACATTCTGAACAACTGATGAATCATCAGATAATGTAAAATCTTTTTTAACATTCAGTGTACCGTCACCTGCAACACTGACATTTGATGTCAATACGGTTTCAACATTCATTGTACCTGCATTTACAATGCCGTTTGTGCCGGCAACACCCGAAATGTCAATAGGAGTTTGACCCTTGAATGTTACACTCGTTTCAGAATTTGTACCGTTGATTATTGCACCTTCCGAATTGTTGGAAGATTTGATGTCAACTTCTCTAATTACCAAATTTGTATCAGCATTATCAAGCTCAAATAAAGTGTGTTCGCCTGCATCTATAGAAGACCATTTTTCAGTTTCGTCATTATATACACCCTGAATTGTAATAGTTCCGGCTGCAGTAGAACCTAAATCCGCTCCTACCTGATATTCATCAGTAGAAAGGTTCGCAACAAAACTTCTGTCACCAATCGCAGCCTGATTGACAAGCTTCATTGTATCATCTGTTTTTTCAGTAGACAAAACAAACTGATCAGTTTCAACATAATACTCCAAACTGTCAGGAGTAATTCTGCCCGAACCGGTTATGCTCGCTCTGATACCCTCTTTTACAATATCTTTTTGAGTCTTGGTATTATAAATTTTATTCCACTTAGTAACCGCCTCTATCGGTTCAGCTTCCTGATAATATTCACCATGAGTTTCTTTATAATACTGCTCCTGCAAAGCATCACTAATTACAAGCTGAATTTCACCCGGAGCATTCAATATCTGAATTTTTGTACTCTCTGTCGGTAAATCACCAACAACATTCAACTTGTCTATCGTTACAAAACCCGCAGAACCACTGCCCAAAGTAAATGTATCTGCCTTCTTTTCCCCAAAGTTTACATCCAAATCATATTTGGCTGTATTGTCTGATGTCAAAGAAAGCCAGTCATAGCTTTTGTAATTGTTGTTTATTAAATTTATATTTGTTAAATTCGCTGTGACACTTGAGTCTTTTATATCACCGTAAATGTATATATTACCGGAGTTATTACCTGTTAATATCGTACGATAACCCTCTGTACCGCCAATATCATCTTTCAAAATTAACGCACCGCCATCTACAGCTTTTAAAGTTAAATTTGTATTTTTACCGGAAACATATATCGCTTGGTTCTCTTTTTCACCGTTATTTACAATATAGTTTCCGTCAAATTCAGTCTTTTTACCATTCGTAGCAGATATTGTCATATCTACATCGGTATAAATCGCACCGCCCAAAGCATTGCCACTTAACGCTTCCGCATAGTTTCCGTAAAACGATGAGTTTTCAACACCCATGTTTAATTCATTAAATACAGCACCACCATATGCATTTCCGCTATTTGTAGCAACTGAGTTTCCGGTAAATACACTGTTTACAACGCCGCCTGTTATTGCTCCGTTGTTATGAATAGCACCGCCTCTTACGGTAGAAGATCCGGAATAACCTCTGTTACTCAAAAATCTGCTGGAATTGATAATCCCTATAGTACCTTCATTACTCAAAACAACACCATCGATACTTGAATTATCAGAGGATGCTGTATTCATTATAAAATCGGATTGGATTTCACCGATAGTACCGCTCAAAGGTGCTTGAATCAAGCCTCCGCTTAAGGATGAGTTTGTTTGTACAGAATTGCCTATAAATTCGGATTTGATTTCATCAATTGCTCCTAAAGCCTTGACATAAGGGCCAAATATTGTTTTGTTTGAATCAATTGTTATACTGTTGCCGATAAAACTTGAACTTATATTATTAATTGTTGCACCGGCTTCTGACAATATTGTTGAATAATTGTATGTATCGTCACCGGTAATATTTGCTTCGTTACCGATAAATTTGGACATAACACTATTAATAACTCCCTTGTTATCAATAGCCTGTTTTATATCTTGACCAACATATATTTCATCAACAATCCCGATTTCATCACCGGCATTGTTAAAAATTTTATCAACATATGTTGTTTCGTCATACTTTACGGTTAAAACGCTTTCCGCTTGATTCGGAGTTGTAACAAGCTTTAGACCTTTTTCATCTTTTGCCCATTTGTAATACTTCTCATTCGAACCCGTACCGTAAACACTGTTTTTAAAGTTGACTTCATAATAATGAACAGCATTGTCTAAATTGTTTGGATCATAGTATTTAACAACGTTTAAGGGTAAATTTTCAACATCTTCAGGGGTAATTTCAGTAAAAGTGAATTCACTTTGAGGATAAACCATATCAACAGAAGATATTATAGCCCCACTGTCATGCAAAATATCCAATGTAGGTTTAATATTCTCCGCTGCAATAACTTTCGGATTAAAAGCGAGGCATGCAACAAACAGTGCCAAAGGTAGGGTTTTTGACACCAAACGACCCGCAGGGTAGTTTTTACCGTTCTTCAAACTATTATCCAAATTATCCTCGTTTAATCCAACAATTACTATATAGTATCATTATAACATGTTTTTTTAAATTTTCAACTTTTTAAAATTTTTAATTAGCAAAAAATTTTTTTAGAAGTTTTAAAATCAAAGTTATGATTGACAAAATATCTTTTACCTCAAATATTAATTTTGTAAATATGCGCGGATTTCATAAAGAAGCAAGAAGATGCCCAAACTATATTTGGTTTGACGAATATGGCTCAAAAACTACTCCTATTTGCATAAAAGCTCCAACTTTTTACAGCTGCGGAGTAAAAACCTGCACCGGCGGCGGAATAACCGATACAACAGGAAAAGCAGTAGGGTTTCATATTTGGGATACTGAAAACAACTGGGAAAATATAGATTTAATAAATGAAGAAATTTTAAAAACTTTTGACGGAAAACCACTTAGAGGTTTGCTTATTGGCAGCAAAGATTTTGAAGAATTTGAATACTCTTCAAAAATTTTTAATAAAATGAAAGAATTTTTATCAAAACATGTCCCAAATCTGACTATATTCCAATCTCATTCAAAAATATTTGGTGAGACAGATTTTTTATACAATGTCTTTAATGACAGTTGGACGTTAAAGACTATATTTTTTGAAAAATTAAAAAACAGGAATGCTATAGCAAATTTTGATGATATTAAAAACTGCTATAAAAACATCCATATTGCAGACGGCGACAAATTGTTCATAAACGGTAAAGAAATTAAAATAGATTAATTATCAAAAAGCTATACTTTACTATCTGGCTTGTTTGAATTAGTATTTTATCATGGGTTATTCAGATTAGGAGAAAAATAGTGAAATTAAACGCAACTACAGCACAAAATTCTTTTAAATACGGTTGGTTATTATCAAGAATTTGGCCTTATATAAAGCCATATATGTTCAGAATAATATTAGGATTTATGATAGCAATACCATTGGGATTGCTCGATGGTGTAACAGCCTTTGCACTAAAACCATATATGGATTTTGTAATCGGCGGTAAAAATTTTGAATTTGCTATATTAGGACATAATTTTGTTATCACAAGTATACAAATGTCGTTTATATTACCTGTTGGTGTTGTATTGTTTGCGGCATTTCAAGGTGTTTTGAGATATTTGAACGGTTATCTTTCAAGCTGGACAAGCGCACACATTACAAATGATGTAAAATTTGACTTGTTTGAAAGATTAATTCATATGCATCCTCAATTTTTTGATGAAAATTCATCCGGTATAATAATTTCAAGATATATGAATGATCCAGGAACTGCATCTACAGGTATTGTTGACAATATTAGAAATATTACAACCAGTTTTTTCGGAGCATTAGGTTTAATTGCTGTTATGATATACAGCTCTTGGCAATTAGCAATAATAGGTGTAGTAGTTTTGTGCGCAGCATTTATTCCTGTTGCGCTCATCAGAAAAAGAATTAAATCCGCATCTAACAGAAATATGGTTATTGGCGGTAACATAACAACTAATATTAACGAAACATACAACGGTAACAAAGTTATGGCTGCATACGGTTTGCAAGACAGACAAAACAAATACTTTAGAGAACAGGTCTGGGAATCTTATAACGTCGGAATGTCATTGTACAAACGTTCTGGCTGGATGTCACCTATTATGTATTTGATAGCATCATTTGGAATTGCTACAGTTCTTGGTTTTGGTACTTATTTAATCAATTCGGGCCAAATGACAGCAGGAAGTTTTGCCTCATTCGTAACTTCTCTTTTATTGCTATACAAACCGGTAAAATCACTTGGCAACACTCTTACAGGTATTCAGAACATATTTGTTGCAATGGGACGTGTTTTCGAATTATTTGATTTGGAACCCGAAATTAAAGATGCTCCAAATGCAAGAGTGCTTACAGGATTGAATGATTCAATCAAGTTTGAAAACGTTAATTTTGAATATATTCCAGATCATCCTGTATTAAAAAATCTAAATCTTAATGTCACAAAAAATGAAACTCTTGCTATTGTCGGAAATTCAGGCGGCGGTAAATCTACTCTTGTAAACCTGCTTCCAAGATTTTATGATATAAAATCAGGCTCTATAAAATTTGACGGAGTAGATATTAGAGAATATACAATAGATTCCTTGAGAAAAAATATTTCTATGGTATTTCAAGATAACTTTTTGTATTCAGGTACTATAAGAGAAAATATCATGATGGGTAACCCTGATGCTACAGAAGAAGAACTTGATCAAGCAATCATATCTGCCCATTTACAAGATATGATTAAAGAAGTTCCAAACGGACTTGACACAATGCTCGGAGAAAGAGGACTTACATTATCAGGCGGTCAAAGACAACGCGTTGCAATTGCTCGAGCAATGCTTAGAAATGCACCTATAGTTATTCTTGATGAAGCAACTTCCGCTCTTGATAATGAATCTGAAGCTATCGTTCAAAAAGCAATGGACAACTTGATGCAAAACAGAACAGTATTTATAATTGCTCACAGATTATCAACAATTAAAAATGCAGACAGAATAGCTGTTATAAATGAAGGTGAACTTGTTGAATTGGGAACTCACGATGAATTGATGGCAATTCCTGAAGGAGAATATAAAACACTTTACGAAATGCAATTCAAAAAACAAGAAGTTCACACTTATGCTTAATTCAAAATATCAAGAAATATCAAAACTAATCCAAGAAGATTTGTCTCGTATAAATCTTCTTGATGATTTGCATTTGGAAGAACCGTTAAAATCCAAAATTTCAGAAATCTTAAATGCACCGTCAAAACATATTCGTCCACTTGTTTCTTTTTTGTATTTAAGAGCCATCGGAAAAAATATAGATGAAAACCAAATCCTGTTTCAATCTGCAATAGAATTAATCCATAACGCTTCATTAATTCATGATGATATAATCGATAATGCAGAAATAAGACGCGGTAAAAATACAATAAATAAAGACTTTGACAGCAAACTTGCAGTTATATCTGGTGATTATCTGCTTTCAACAGCTCTCAAAAAAGTATTGAAAATAAATGATATAAACCTTGTAAAAATTCTTACTCAAACATTGGAAGAAATGACAAAAGGTGAAGTTAAACAATATTTTGACAAATCAAAAATTCCTACAATAAACGATTATTTAAAAAAATCTAAGCAAAAAACTGCCAAACTCTTTGAAGCATCCCTTATTGGAAGCCTTTTAATAGCAGATGAATTACCTGACGATAAAGGATTCACCCAGAATTTTGGTATTGCTTTTCAAATTCGAGATGACTTGATTAATTGTTTAACAACAAAATCCGATTTGAAAGACGGAATATATACAGCCCCAATAATATATTCAAACGGTATAAACATCAATTCCGACGGTATTGAAAAAACAAAGAGTTTGTTAAATAATTATCTTAACAACGCTTTGAATGCAATTCAAAGTATTGATAATAACAAATACAAACAAGGACTAGAAGAGCTTTTAGGGATATTAAAATATGAATAGAATTATAGAAATGTATAAGTCAATTAAGGATAGATATATGCAAATCAATCCGACAGTAAGAGAAATTATAGAAACGGTTGTTTTCGTAGTAGTTATGGTAATAATTATAAGATTTTTTATCGGAGAAATACGATGGATTCCATCAGCATCAATGCATCCGACATTGATTGAAGGAGATCGCATTGTTGTTGAAAGATTTTCCAGATTTTATAAAGTACCAAAACGCGGTGATATTATGGTATTTTATCCCCCTTTTGAAAAACTTGAAAACACCCCTTGGAAAGTTTTCTCAAGATTGACAGGCTTTTTCTGCAAAGATGTAGCGTATATAAAACGTGTAATCGCTGTCCCGGGTGACAAATTCGAAATAAAAACAGACGAAAACGGAAAAAGCTCCGTTTATATTAACGATGAATTACAAAATGAGCCATACATTCAAAGTGAATATTATGACAAACCTTGTACACCCGATATGATCTGCGGCCCTGTTATTGTTCCGGAACACAATTTTCTTATGATGGGTGACAACAGAGGTAACTCTTTTGACGGAAGATGGTGGGGATTCTTGCCGGAAGAAAGATTTATAGGCAGAGCAGTATTCAGATTTTGGCCGCTAAACAGAATAAAAACATTTAATCACATTAGCAAATGATAATATTTCATATAATTTGCCATCATCTCAGAACTGTTTGCGTTTACAACCTGCGCTTTAACATCTTGCTGACCATCTGTTTTTGATATTTCCTGAACTTTTTCATTTTCTTTGTTAGTGGGATTGTTTTGAACTTGAATTTGTTGTTCAGCTTGAATTTCATCTATATATTCAGATACTGTTTTTTCAATTTCTGCAAGCTTTGCTTTATCACCGGCATATGAGCCTGTTGATTCCACACCGTATTCTTCAAAACTTTTTAGAATCTGCTCCCATTCATTATAGTTGGAAATAGAAGTCCCTTGTGCCTGCGCAGATGCCTGTGCTTTCTTCAATTCGTCTTCTGATTCAATACCGTTCACTCTCATATTAATCTCCGAAGTTTTGCTCTCTTAACATATAAAGTATTCTTATTTAATATAATTTCAAATATTAAAAATTTTGTAAAAAAATTTAACATAAAAAAAGACCGCCTTTGCGGTCTTGTTATTCAAGAAGTGATTCCAAAAGCTCTGCATTTCTCGCAGATGTAGTTGATTCACGGACTTTTTGTTTGTAAATATACGTCCTCAACGCTTCCCTAATCAACTCGCTGCGTGAACGGTTTTCTCCATCTGCAACCTGATCGATTTTTTCCAGAAATTCTTCCGGCATAGAAATTAATACTCGTGCCATATATTCTCCTTTTTCTGTATATTGTCTTGATAATTAAATAAAAACAAAATTATTTAAAAAAGTGCTATTTTTTATCTACAAAATATATACTAAAATGCAAAACCATTGTATAGACGATGTTTCAAGTGCACATTTGTCTTAACATTTTGTTACATTTTAAAATGCTTTTATCAAAAATACTTGAATATTGTTATCAAGTCTTTCAATTCTTTTAACATATTTCATATCAGTTATATCCGTCAAAATAAGAACCACTGCAGGTTTCTTTCCTGTCATTTTTGCATAATAAAGAGCTTGACCTATACTTTCTGCCCATTTTTTTGCAAAATCAAATTCAACAGCATACTCCTTCGTCAAACAATCAACCCTTGTTGCATCCCAAAGCCTAAATTCTTTTTGTCCAAAACTCGGGGTACACCACTGATTGACATAATATGATTCAACCTCACCGCTTTTCATTGTTTGCATTTCATAAAGGCTTTTTGGAACATAATTTAGCCCAAAATAAAGTAATCCCGAAGCAATTAATACAAGCGAGATTACAAATTTTATAAATTTATTTTTATATTTTTTTCGCATAAATTACCAATCAGAGGGCTCTGAATCTTCCTCATCTTCAAGTGAAGACAAATCGTGATGGCTTGCACCGTCAAAATCATCAGGAAGCAAATCATCACTTGGCCATATTGTGTCATCATCATACCTGCTTGCATTTAAATTAACCGAAGCTGTTAAGTCAGAATTTGATAAATCTGTTTCAGATAAAATACATCCGGCCATATCTGCATCCGAAAAGTTACAATATGTCATTTCAGCATAGCTGCAATCAGCACCGGTCAATAAAGCATCTGAAAAGTCGCATTCCAACACCTTTGCTCTTGTAAAATCAACAGAAGTTAAATCACAATTGGAAAAATTGACAAACGACAAATTACAGTCCGCAAAAGAGCTTGAATTTATATCAGCATCGGAAAAATCAATTTCTGAAAGTGAAATTCCTGAAAAATCTACTTCAGACAAATCAACTTCTCCTTGTTCAGCTTTCCACTCATTATATTTTTCCGGGGTTTTTCTTAATAATTCAACCAATTCTTCTTTTGTATAATCTATCATTTAATTCTCCTTGAATTGTATTCTACACTATTTCAGCTTGCATGGCAAGCAGTACGGCTTGAGTTCTGTTTGTAACTTTTAATTTTTTAAATATACTATTTAAATGTGTTTTGACTGTAACTTCTTTTACAACCAATTTTTCCGCTATTTCTTTATTTGAATTTCCTTTTGCGGCAAGTGACAGTACTTCTTTTTCCTTTGATGTTAATTCAATATTATATTGAGTTTTTGGCTTTGGTTTATCAACCCAAGATGAGCGTCTTAAAACAGCTTCCATCCTCGCCAATAAATTTGGTAAAATAAACGGTTTTACAATATAATCATCTGCTCCGTTTTTCAGGCCTGAAACCATTTTTTGATCTTCATTTACTGCTGTTAACATTATAACCGGCAAATGTTTATATTTTTCATTTGAGCGAATAGCTTTTAAAGTTTGCCATCCATCCATATTCGGCATCATTACATCCAAAAGAACAATGTCAATATTATTTTCTTTCGAAAGTATTTTTAGTGCTTGTACACCATCTAAAGCCGTCTGTACTTCATATCCGTAAAATGGAAGTGCGTCTTTTAAATATTTTGAGTTGTCATCAACCAATAATACGTTTGCCATTGTTCCTCTACACAATTTTGTTTTTCAAGGCCTTTAATGCTGCTTGCAATCTATCATCAACTTCCAATTTCTGTAAAATATTTGCGACATGAGCTTTTGTTGTATTAATACTTATAACAAGAATTTGAGCTATTTCCATATTACTGTAACCCTCAGTCATAAGCTTTAATATTTGAGCTTCACGAGCAGTCAAATCATAATCTTTAGGGTTGCCTGCTGTTTCCACAGGAGAAGTGTTTGAACTCGCATTCAAAACTATATGGGCAATACTCGGGTCAAACCAAGCAGCGCCATCAGCAACTGATTGAACGACTTGAACCAATCTCTGTGGATTAATCTCTTTTGAACAATAGGCATTAGCACCGGCTTTCAAGCTGTTCAAAACTTCCTTTTCTTCATTGTGAGAAGTCAAAATAATAACTTTTACATCTTTATTAGAATTTTTAATTTGTCTTGTTGCTTCAATACCATTCATATTAGGCAAGCCTAAATCCATAATAACTATATCAATTTTGTTATTATTAAAAATTTCTATAGCAGCTTCTGCTGATTCAGCTTCGTAGATATTTTCCACGTAATCAACACCTTCAAAAGTTGTCTTTAAACCAAATCTTGTAAGCTCATGATCTTCCACTATTAAAATATTTTGTTTCATATTTTTAATTCCTCTTTTGCGGGTTGATAATCCGGATTTATTAGCAACGACTTTTTAAAATACGATGATGCATCAAGCCCTTGTTTTTTTGCTAGTATACCTTGATAATAATAATACCTATAATCATTTTCGTCAATATAGTTTGCCGTTCGCAACATTTTTTTTGCATCTGTAAAATTCCCTTGTTCAATAAACATTCTGCCCAAATCAATCCAGGCATCTTTATAATTTATATTTATTGCAAGAGCTTTTTTCAAATACGCAAGTTCTTTATTTTTATTTTGAAGAGCAACTTTGTAATAAGCTATATAACAATCATCAAAATTCTTCAAAAGCTTTTCATAAATATCCAGAGCTTTTTTATCTTTTCCAAGCTGTTCATAAACAAGAGCTATTCTCACTGCTGGTTCATAAGATTTTTTATCAATTGATTCAGCATCTTTGTAATACTTCATTGCTGTTTTATAATCTTTATTCTTATAATTTAAATCACCCAAAACCATTAATGCCATTGCATTATTTGAAATTTTACAGGATTTTTGTGCTGCATCCTGCGCTTTTTCATAATCCTGAGAATTAAAATATACTCTTGACAATAACGAATAAACATTTTTGTTTAATTTTTTCTTGTTGCTTAACGCTCCCTGTAATGTTCTTATGGCTTTTATATTTTCGCCTTCGTAAAAATAATAGTATCCTAAATGATACATTTTCTCCGAATAATTTTTTTTAGATTTATACAAAACATATTGTTCAAGTGAAAGTACTTTTTGGGTAAAGTCTGTTGAATAAAGTTTTTGTGCTTTTATGTAATCCAAAAATTTTATTGCGCTTTGCGGTTTTTTACCTTGTGAAAGTATTTCCGCCTTTAGTTTTTTATAATTAAGATTATTAGGATTCATTTTAATCGCAATATCAATATATTTTCCGGCCTCTAAAAATTCATTGGATTTCAAATTTCCCAAAGCTGCCAAATAATTTGCATAATCAGATTCTGAAATCAGTTTTGTATTTTTTATTAATTCTGCGGTTGCTTCTCTGCTTTGATCATTATAAATAATATTTGAGAACACTTCCCCCAAATATATTTCATCATCAACTTTTAAAGTTTTTGCCGGATAATAATATAATTTTATATCTCCATCAACAAAACCGGACAGGGATTTATCATTAACTTTTGACAACGCTAATTCAGAAAGATTAAAAAATCCAATATCTGCCATATTTTCAGCAAAATTTATATACGCACAATCATTAGAATCTATTGTTTCAATAAGAATTTTAAAATCATTATATGCAGACTTTACATTACTTTGAACAAATCTTTCAAAAGCAAATACATATTGGTTATGAATGTCATTATGAGTTAGTGTTGCTTTTTTTATAGGCATGGCAATAGTATTTTCCAAAATTGGTTGAGGATTTAACGGATTAGCAGGAGAAATACTGTCAAACCCTTCTCCAAAGACTGTTTGACCAGCTAAAACAAGACATATTAAAAAACCGATTTTTCTCATTAATCTTTGTTCCCCGCATAATAATAATTAAACAAGTCTGATATATTTTTATTTGGGCTGTTTTCATCTGTAATGAAATTATAAATATCCAGTATCGTATATTTACTCAAAGTTTCTACATCTTCAGGTTTGAAAAAATTATGATTTTCCGTTAAAAATACACGCACAATTTTATCAGCTGATATTGACAAAAATTCGTCAACAAGCTTGCCGTCAAAATGCTTATCTTTTCCGCTTAAAAGTATATCTATAACATTTTGAATAGGCATTTTATCACGATAATGACGTTTTGATGTAATTGCATCAAAAACATCAGCTACAGCTAAAATTCTACCCCCATATGGAATTTCTTCACCCTTCAAATGTCTGTAGTAACCGGTTCCGTCATATTTTTCGTGGTGAGAACAAGCCATTTCCGTAATTATTTTAAAATCTTCTGACATATAAATTTTATCAAGAATGTCATGGGTTATTTTTACATGTTCTTGAATATGCTTGTATTCTTCATCAGTAAGTTTTCCTTCTTTTTGGAGAACAGAATCTCTTATACCTATTTTCCCTATATCATGGAGTATTGCAGCTTTTTCAACGAGTTCCTTAAACTTTGCATCGCAATTTAGTTGCTCAACAAGCAGCATAGAATATAATTTTACCCTGCTTGAATGACCTGCTGTAATTTTATCACGCGCATCTATAGAAGTTGCAAGCGTATCAATAAAACTTTCAAACAATTCTTTTTGTTCTTTATAAAGTTCCTTTTGAATTTCAAATAATTGAGCATTTTCAAGAGCGATAGACGCACTCCCGCCAATCGCAACAAGCAAATCCTCATCACCCTTTGTAAAAACACCTTCCAATTTGTTCAAAACCTGAAAAGCGCCTATAATTTCTTGATTATTGTTTTTGATAGGCATACAAAGAATTGTTTTGGTATGATAACCGGTTTTTTTATCTATGTCGGGATTAAACCTTGAATCGCTATATGCATCAGAGATATTAAGCGGTTCACCCGTTTTAACAACGTATCCGGCAAGTCCTTTGTCGGCAGGAAATCTTATTTCCTGACTATCCATGCCGAGAGCAACTTTACTCCACAGTTCATTTCTTTCTTTGTCAAGCAAAAATACCGTACATCTGTCAGCCTGTATTGCAACTTTTGTTTCTTCTGCAATTACCTTTAAAAGAACATTAATATCAGTAACAGCCGTAATTGAACGTCCTATTTTTACAAGAGACACTAACGGATCACTTTTTATCGGCATTTCAAATCCGACACCACTTTTAATTTGTTTTATCCTTGTTGTAACATAACCGGTAACAGAAAGTTCGTCTTCATATGTTAGTGCAAGATTTCTTGCATTTTCAAAATGTGCTAAAGCTACATCATTATTTCCTTCACCAAAGTCTATAGTACCTTGAGCGTATTCATTTACCAATTTTGCAGTATTGTTTTTTGAAAATTGTGCCATGTATCTGGCATCATTTAATAATTTTAAAGCTTCTCTAAAATTATTCTTATCAAGCAAATACATTGTCATTCCCAAAAGACTCAAAGATGTGGAAACATATTCATCTGATTTGTTTTCCGCATAGAATTTCTGCGCATTTTGAAAAACTTCAATCGCTCCTGTATAATTTTTATCCTCTAAAAGCCCTAGCCCGTTTTTTATAAGTTCATTATCACATTTAATCATTTTTTCCGCCAAATTTACATATGTATGTTTTTATTGTACAATATTTTTATAAATAAGACAAATTATAAAGGTTGTGTAATGAAAAAGATTAGTGTTTTGATTCCTGTTTTTAATGAAGTTAATACACTTCTACAAATAATAAAAAAAGTTGAAGATGCTGATTTTTGTAATTTGGAAAAAGAAATTATCTTGATAGACGACTGTTCAACAGACGGAACAAAAGAGTTATATAAAGAAATTCCTTATAAAGTTATCTGCCACAACTACAATAGGGGCAAAGGTGCTGCATTGAGAACAGGTTTTGAGCAGGCAACAGGTGACATAATAATTATACAAGACGCCGATTTGGAATATGATCCTGTAGATTACAAACCACTTATACAATTAATTTTGGATGGTAAAGCGGATGTTTGCTACGGTTCCAGATTAACCGGCAGCAAGCCTTCTCGCTCATTCATGTTCCATCATTTGCTCGGAAACAAATTTTTATCATTATTAACAAATATTCTGTACGGTTCAACTTTGACCGATATGGAAACATGTTATAAAGCTTTTAAAGCAGAATTTATAAAAGGTATACAAATAAAATCCGACAGGTTTGATTTTGAACCTGAAATTACCGCAAAAGTTTTGAAACGAAAAGCCAGACTGTATGAATTACCTATATCATACTATGGCAGAGAATTTGCGGAAGGCAAAAAAATCACTTGGCGTGACGGATTTTATGCAATAATAGCATTAATAAAATATCGATTTACTGATTAGGAGGGAATAAATGAAAAAAATTATTTTATCACTTATGTTAACAGCATTTATGGCTGTTCCGGCTTTATCTGCTACTTGGAGTGCGGTAGATAGAGTGCCAACTGTAGGCAGTCAAATTTTATCAAAAAACGGATTGCCGACAACAACAAAATTTGTAGTAACAGAAACTGCTGTTGTTAACAGCACATCTAACACAAATAATGAATTGTATATTCAAAAATCTGATTTAGGCTATACTGGAAACGACAACGAAGTTGCTGCAGTAATTGCCCAAGAACTCGGAACTATAATTAATGCAAACGCTTCTAAGAAAAAATTTGTTTCAAATATTGCATCAGCATTTGCCGGCAGCTTAGAAACAGAAGAAGCCCAAAATAGAGCTATCTTGCTTAATCAAATTTCTCTAAATTCAATGTCTGAAAAAGATCAAATGAATGCAGATATTACAGGTATTGATTTGATGATTCAAGCCGGTTACAATCCACTTGCAATGATTGTAGTCTTAGGCAAAAAACCAGGAACAACCTGGGAAGTTATGACAGGAAAATTAAACAACATAAAACGCACAACATACATTTTTGATTACCTGACTTATAATTATCCGTCAAAAATCCAAGCGGGATACAATTGCCAAGAATACAGAAACTTTCTTGCATATATTGAACCAACAATAACTGAAAGAAACTCAAGCAAAAGAGCTTTGAAAAAATTCCAAAAAACTCAAGCAAAATTGAAAAAAGAAAGAGCAAAACAAATCGCTAAATATAAAGCAACCGGCGGTCTAAACGGCTGGGATGCTTCATATCAAATTTTGAAAAACCTTTCTGAACAATCTGAAGTCAAAAAATAATGGCAGATACTCTTAATAATATAACTTGTCCGGCTTGCGGATGTGAAATGACAAAAATCTTTTTGCCGGACAAAGGAATAAATATTGATATATGTGCAAACGGATGCGGAGGGATATTCTTCGATAATCAGGAAATTCAAGAGTTTAGCTCTCCTGACAGTGATATTTCTGAGATAAAAGAAGTTTTATCAAATAAAAATTTCACTCCTGTTGACGAATCCAAAACCCGCATCTGTCCTGCATGTAATACACCAATGGCAAAAACTCGTGCACTAGGCATTCAAATTGATACCTGTTATAAGTGCGGTGCAATTTTTCTTGATAACGGAGAATTTGAACAGGTAAAAAGCAAATTCAAAAAACGTCAAAAAGTCCAGCCAATTGAGTTGAATGCATCAGGTGATATCAATATTCAAGAATTTTACAGAGAAGCTCAAGAAGAAAAATTTATAGAAGAAGCCGGATATAATAAACTCTCACAAATTTTTCCAGGAAGAAGGGGGTTGGGACTTTTATTTTGGTTACTAAGATAAAAGTTTTTTTAACTTGTCAAGTTTATCCAAACTGTCGCTTTCAAAATAAATTCTCAAAAGCGGTTCCGTTCCGCTTGGTCTAACCAAAATCCAACTTGTATTATCGTCAAAATATAATTTTACACCGTCTTTTGTGTCTATATTTTTTACTTGGAAATCACCTATTGATGTTTTCTTTTTATATTCTTCCAGCAAAGGTTTTATAATTTCAAAACTATCTAATTTTTTATCAATTCTGTCAT
>CACYCU010000082.1 GCA_902772945.1 uncultured bacterium
AAACAGGAAATTTTGTCGGAAAATTTAAGACTTCTGTATGTGGCAATTACAAGGGCTAAAAACAAACTAATGTTCACAGCTTCAAATAAAGAACAAAGTTTTGGCAAATTGAAAGAGTCTGAACCGAATATGATTTTTAGTGAACTGTTAAGTCAATATACGGAGGGTTATTATGACAAATAGTTTTTCTCCGAATATGATAAAAACATATATTACTTGTCCTAAAAAATACTACTATCAGTATATTGAGCGTTTAAGTATGCCAAAATCCTCACTACCATTTGAAAAAGGAAAAAAAATTCACGCACTTGCAAATTATTATCTTCAGGGAATAAAAATTGACAGAATAGAAACAGCATTAAATGAAAAAGAAAAAATTGCATGGAAAATTCTCAAACAAAATTTATACTATAATATGGATTTTGTAAAATCTGAGTTTCAGTTATCAGTCAAATTATCTGATTTTTGGTTAGGCGGCAGAATAGATGCGATTGTAAAAAACAGAGAGGATTATTATATTCTCGATTACAAAACAGGAAAAGCACCTGATAATCCGGAATTTGATCCGCAGACAATGGTTTATTTGCTTTGCGTGGACAAATATTTGAAAACGTATAATAAATTGTCTTTTGTTTATATAAATTTAAAAGAAAATAAAAATCATGTTATCGAATTTAATGATGATTTAAAAAATCAATACGAGCAAAAACTTATTAACTATTGCCGTCAAATATCAACGGATGTTTTGTATAAAGAAAATTTGTCAAATTGCAAATATTGTGAATTTCAAAAATTTTGCAATACTCATTTTTAAATTATTTGTACCAAACTTTAAAATTTTTTATTTCCTCATAAATATCTTCATAATCGCCTTTAAATGTAACTGCTCTGTCATCAATCATTAAAATCGCAGGTTCTTTTTTATTCGTAACATCGCTTATTATGTTTATTTTATTGCTTTTCAGCCATTCTTTGGTCAAGTTCATATCTCTTGTAGTAAATATTTTTACAACAAAATCTTGTGCAAGTTTTTCAAGAAATTCCTTTGCTCCGTTTCTAATTGGTGGAATGATGTTTTCATCATATTTTCCGTTATAAGTATTAAGTACTCCGTCTAAATCTATTAATATTGTTTTTTTCAATTTGTATTTCATACTACCTTATCGTGCTATATGCCTGTTAATTTATTTGAATTATAACAATAAAATCAAAATATGACAAATAGCACGATAGATATTTTTAGACAAAACTTAAAATATTATAGAAATAAACTTGGTATAACACAGGATAAACTAAGTGAAATTTCCGGAATTAGCAGTGATTATTTGTCTGAAATTGAGCGTGGGAAAAAGACACCGAGTTTTAAAAGAATGGTGATAATTGCGGATGCATTAAATGTAGAAGTTTATAAACTATTTAAACCATTATAAAATATAAATGTCGGCATAGTAATGCCGACCTACTTAACTTACTGCAAAAATCTTTCAAATTTTTGGTGCAAAAAATTGCACCCTACTGCTGCTAAATAGAAGTTTAGAAGTCTTGATGTTTAGAGGTCTGGCAAAACATCAAAGCCTCTAAACATCCAAACATCATCTATTTGTTTATAGAATTTATTGCATTTTATATTTTTTAGTGCCAAAATCAAATTATGATTTATGACGATAAAGAGCGCAAAACACAGGTATGGTTTTGTGGCGGACATTTTATAAATGACATTTACACCGGTTTTTTAAACCCGATTATGCCTTTTATTGCGGAACAGGTTAAAATTACTATGCCTGTTGCTACAATAATTTTAAGCTGCTCGCATATTTTTTCTTCTTTATTGCAGCCGTTTTTTGGATTTTTTGCTGATAAAATGAGAAAGCGTGCATTGATATTTTGGGGACTAATTTTTACCGCTTGTTTTATATCTTTTGCTCCGGCTTCAAATCATATTTGGCAAATGATTTTGTTTATAATGCTCGGCAGTTTGGGTTCAAGTCTTTTTCATCCTCAATCTTTGGGTTTGATATCTAAGTTTTCAACTTCTGATGTTGTCAGAAATATGGGAATATTTATTGCGTGCGGAACTTTGGGTTATTCAATGGGACCATTGTTCTCGTCGGGAATTGCTCAATATTGTGGGCTTGATAAAATGCCATATCTTGCAATTTTAGGTATCGCTTGGGCTTTGTTAATGTTTAAGTGTGTCCCAAAATTTTCGCAAGAAAATTCCGGTGAAAAATCTAATTTGAAATTCTTTCAATCGTTGAAAGATATTTTATCAAACAGAAAGCTAAATATTTTAAATTTGATTGCAATGCTGAAATCCTTGATGACGACATCTTGTTCTATTTTACTGCCATTTTTGTGGAAATCGCAGGGCTATACAAAATTTCAGATTGGGCTGGCATTGTTTTTCTTCATTTTTGCAGGTGGAATTGCTTCATTATTGAGTCCAAAATTTGAGCATAAAATAGGTACTAAAAACGTATTTTATTTTTCAATGATAACTACATTTCCATTAATGATTTTGTTTATGTTTACGTATAAAACGATACCTGTTTTATCGTTTGTAATATTCACAGTCATGGGATTTGTGACTATGTTTGCAACTCCGATAACAATGAGTTTTGCGCAGAACGTATTACCGCAATACAAAAGCATTATAGGCGGATTTATAAACGGTTTTTCCTGGGGGGTTGTAGCTATAGCAATGAGTATAACAGGTTATATTGCGCAACAAACAAGTATTGTACCTGTTTTGGTAACAATTTCTTTTATTCCGGCAGTTTGTTCCGTTCTTGTAAAATACCTGTTTAATAATGAAATTAAAAACTAAGCAACAACATCAAGATGTTTTGCATTTGATACCGGTTTTAGTTCTGTTTGTTCAGATTTGTTTTCAGATTTTGTTTCTGCAACTAAACCCTGATTAACAACAGGATCAGATTGAATTTTGTTATCCTGTCTAATTCCGTTTAAAATCCCTGTATTCTTATTTAAATATCCAAAAGATGAAACCAGCATTCTCTTACCCCAACTAATTTGCTATACAAGCGTATCACGAATATTTGACAAAATCAATATTATGTATAAAAATTTTTTACATTGCTAGCAAAAAATTTTTTTATATGTTTTATATCAGTAAATTTACAAAGTGGAGAATTATAATATGAACTCATTAAACTTAACAAAACCAATTTCAAGAGCACAAAAAGCAATTGCCCAAAAATGTGGCTGGAAAAATATGAATGATGTGCCGGTGCGTAAAAATGTATTGCCTGATGGATTTGTCGGGACAGCAAAACCTGTTTCTAAACCTCTGACTATCGGAACTCATTTGAACAGAAACAATACTGAAATTTTAGAGATAATAATGGATAATGATAAATTATTTAATAGTCCGTTTGTAAAAATTAATATGAATGAATTGCTTTCTATGAGTAATAGCCATGCAGGTAAAAGACTTATGAAAGTTTTGTTAACCCCTGAAAATATAAATAAAATAGATACCCAGAGAAGATTGATTAAAAATAATCCAAAAGCTTATATAAAAGATAAGGATATCGTAAAATATATTTCAACTCCTGCCGGATTAAATTCCGTATTTGCAGATGTGAATATTCTAAAAGCAGCAGCAGTGTTTGATTCGAAAACCTTAGATAAATTATTCAGAATGGATATTACAGAAGGTTCCGGAAAGAAACTTCTTGATACTCTTGGAAAAATTGAGCAGGTAAAGTTAAGTAAAATAAAAGAACTGGCTCAATCTGAAAATCCTGAATTGGCTCTTGATTACTTAAAACTTGAAGCAAAAGTTTAGATAATTTTTAAATATTCGTACTTAAATAAAAAAATCTGCTATAATAATTTAAAGCAGATTTTTTTATGAGGAATAAAGAGTATGAAAAGATTATTAATAGCAGCACTAATTATGGGTATGGCGTTGCCTGTAATTGCAAAAAGTCGTAGCAGTGAAGAGATAATTACTCCTCAAACACAGTTGGAAAAACGCCAATATCAGACAAGAACATATAAAGCAAATGACCAGACTGCCGTATTAAAATCCATTTTAAATGTATTGCAGGATGAAGGTTATATTGTTTATAATGTTAATTCT
>CACYCU010000083.1 GCA_902772945.1 uncultured bacterium
CTGAATTCGCTTTCAGGAATTTCATTTGATATCCAATTTAAATTAATTGCTTTCAATGATTTTTTAAATGTTTTATCAATTGGACCAATGACAACTTCATTTGTTTTTTCTCTTAATTCAATGACATACATGGCTTCAGAAGCTGAAATTCCGATACCTTTTCTTTGACCGATTGTATAATTCCAAATACCCTTGTGTTTGCCAAGAATTTTTCCGTCTATATCTACAATATTTCCGATTTTGTCATCTATTTTTAAAAGTTCATTGTAATCTCCGTCATAAAAATCCTGACTGTCCGGTTTTTCTGCAACATTAAGCCCATTTTCTTTAGCAATTTTTCGTATGTCCTCTTTTGTAAAATTTCCCAACGGTAAAATTATATTGCTAAGTTGTTCTTGTTTTAATCTGTATAAAAAATAAGATTGATCTTTTTGAGGTGCAATTCCTCTTTTGAGTACATATTTTCCGTCAACTTCTTCAACTCTTGCGTAGTGCCCTGTAGCAAATTTGTCAAAATCAATGCCATTTGCTTTTGCAAGATGCGGCAAAACTCCAAATTTAACTAATGCATTGCACCAAATGCAAGGATTTGGGGTTCTCCCTTGAATATATTCTGATTTGAAATTCTCTAAAACAATTTTTTCATACTGATCAACACAATCAAATACGTAATACGGGATATCTAATTTTTTTGCGATTTTTTCGGCGGTTTCAATATCTTCTTTTTCGTCCGGTCCGTAGCAAGCATTTTTGTGCCCTGATTTTAGTGCCATTCCGTCTTTCCCCCAGATTGACATTGTTGCTCCGATAACTTCATGTCCTTGCTGTTTTAGAATGAGTGCAGCTGTCGAAGAATCGACTCCTCCTGATAATCCTATTAAAATTTTCATTGCCTTACCTATAAATTTATGCTATACCTAAACTCGTTACTATTATTGAAATATAACTACACAGTGTTGTCAATATAGTATTGAAAACTTTTTTGATTGTGAAATAGTCTTTTATACTTTTAAGAAATATGATATATTAATTTTATGAAGAATGATTTAACAGAAAGTTTAGAAAAATATCTTTTAGCAATATATGAAATAGTAAAAGAAAATCAGGCTGCCAGAGTGAGAGATGTTTCAAACTACTTGAATATAGGCGGTCCGGCAACGAGTGATGCAGTAAAAGCACTTGCTTCAAGAGGCTATATAAATTATGTTCCGTATGGAATTATTACGATTACTAATAAAGGTATAAAAAAAGCCGAAGAAAAAATATATAGACATAATGTAATTTCAAATTTTTTAGAAAAAGTTTTAATGGTTGATAATGTATCTGACAGTGCCAAAAACATTGAGTATTCAATGCCGGAAGATGTTTTGGATAAGTTTGTTAAATTTTTGAGTTTTATGGAAAAATGTTCTTGTAAAGAGCCAAAGTGGGTTAAAAGTTATAAATATTTTTCGCAAAACGGTAAGATGTCTGAAAATTGTAAAGATTGCAAATCCTGTGGATGTGGTGGAATTTCTAATGCTTAGTAATTTTTGGAACTGTTATAAAAGCAATTAGAGGAATTACAATCAAACAAGCAGCAGCAAAAATTCTAAAAGTGTCAATATAAGCCCAAAGTGCAGATTGCCTTAATAATTCCTGATATAATGCACCCTGTGCCATAGCTACAGCTTGTCCTATATCAGATGAGTGTTGAATAAAACCTTGTACTGCGCTTTGAATTCTTTCAACAAAAACACTATTCATATCGTTAAGATGACCAACCATCATTATTTGATGTTTCTGAGCACCTCTTGAAATTAATGTCGTTGATATTGATGTGTCTATTGCTCCGCCAATGTTTTTCATAAGATTTTGGAGTCCTGCTGCATTTGTCATATCCTCGTATTTAAGAGATGAAAATGACATTGTCATAAGTGTTGTCATTCCCAAAAACATTCCTGCCCCGAATAGTGCGTTGGGTATGGCTATACTTTGCAAATTTATGTCTAAATTTATTGTTCCAAAAAACATGCCGCCAAGGGCTATTAATCCGACTCCTGCTATGGCGTAGAACTTATCTCCTAATAATTTAGCAGTAGAACCATATATTACAATTGCAATAATGCTGCCTAAACCTCTGGAGCCCATTGACAATCCGCTTAAAAATGATGTGTATCCTAAAAGTCTTTGCAGCATTGAAGGAAGTAAGGCTGCAGATGCTAAAAAGACTGCCATCATTACGATTTGAGCTATTGTTCCAAATAAAAAGTTTTTATCTGCTACTAATTTTAAATTTACAAGAGGGTTTTTTCCCCTAAATTGTGATATAAAAAACAAAGTAGCAAATATGCAAGAGAAAAATGTCATCCAACAAATCCAGGTTGTTGAAAACCAGTCTACATCATTACCTTTATCTAATACTATTTGCAATAATACAAGCCATCCGC
>CACYCU010000084.1 GCA_902772945.1 uncultured bacterium
CATAAGAAGACTTATGCCCCAAAATCCCATTGTACTAATAATGTGTTGAATAAATCCTATCACAGTTCCTAATATTGTGTTTATTAGTTCCATATTTTTCTCCTATAATATATATTTTAACAAAAACATTTAAATTTAATATATAATATGTTATAATATGTATATATATGAAAAAAGCTTTTACTTTAGCTGAAGTTTTAATAACGTTGGGAATAATCGGGATTGTTGCAGCATTAACTATCCCGTCTTTGATATCTTCATATCAAAAACAACAAACAGTAAATCGTTTAAAATTAGTCTATTCTCAATTATTTCAGGGTATAAAAATGTCTGAGGCTCAAAATGGCTTTATTTCTGATTGGAATTTTGTTGAGGGTGCAGGATATAAATCATTTGAAGAATATATATTACCGTTTATGAAAAACGTAAAAGTCTTTGATATGAAGACAAACGGTTCTCTTGGGGTTACTTATTTGGAATTGTCCGGACAGCCGGAGGTAGGCTTAGGTATGATGCGTGATTTGTATCAATCTAAAATCTATACCCTTTCAAACGGTACCCAACTGTTTCTTCCTGTCAAAGCCGGTGGTGTTGGCGGGTACCAAATAATAGTTGATATAAATGGTTTTAAAGCTCCAAACCAGTTTGGCAAGGATGTTTTTGACTTTGTTATAAGCAAACGCGGGCTTTCACCTGCGGGTTATTATTCTACAGCAGAGTGCACAGTGCCTGGTGGGCAAGCTCCGACAAGAGCGTTCTTGATGTCTACAAACTCTTGTACACAAAACTATGCTTGTAACAAAAATAGCCGTGGAATGTGGTGTTCTTCCCTTATTATTATGGACGGTTGGCAAATAAAATCTGACTACCCCTGGTAGTTTTACTCTTTAAGTAATTTTTCTGCCAACTCGGATTCTGTTCTGCCGTTTAGTGTTTTGTTAATTTTTTGAAGCTTTTGGGCAATAAGTTCCATATTATCTGTCCAAACGAAATTATCAAGAACATATTTTTCTGCTTTGTCAAAATCACCTTCAATTTGAATTCTGATAATTTCAGAAAGCATTTCTTTTGCTATCGGAACGACTTTGTCTATATTTACGTGAATTTTTCCGTCAATTATGTCGTACGCTCCGCGTTCTGAAAAATATTTGTTTTGCATAACTGTTCTTACTCTGTGCGCTTGACTCAATGTCGGCTTAGATTTTAGAAAATTATCAGCTATTGTTGTGACAATTATTTGCATCCTTTGTTCTTGTGTATACATACCAAGTTCTGTTAATAAATCCACAAAGGCCAAAGATCCCATATCTGCTTTGTTTTCTTCTATAATATTTCTGTATTTGCCAAGTGTCTCACAAGCTTTTTTAGGGCCAAGAGAGTGTGCGTTTTCATGTCCGATTGTAAACCAGTGATCAGCTTCATCAAGATAATATTTATGTTGTTCTTTATCTAAAACAGCATCTAATCTTTCTTGTAATTTTTTCATGTCACTGATAAATCTTATTTGTCTGTGATAAACATTTCTTCTGCCGCCGCCTATTGTAAGTGATAATTTGTCATCATTAGGCAAGTTCTCAGCAAGTGTAATTCCGCCTCTATATGCTCCTACATCTCCTGTTACAGCAACTAAATCAACATCAACCATGGTCTGTTTAGTATCCTTATCAGGAGATATATTTTGTTCATACTCATCAGCAAAAGGCATATTTTTTGCTAAAATCGGCAAATATTTTTTTATAGCCATTAGGGCGTCTGTCCCTTTTTTGTTGACTATACCAACACGACCGCCTAAAAAGTCTTTTGGTGTCGGTGTTATGCCATGTTTTTCTAAAAGTTGGGAAAGCTCTTTGTTTTCTGCAATTGTTCCGGTCATTTCATCTTCGTAATTTTCTCGGGTAATTGTAAATTCTAATGGAGTATCTTGCAAAGTCGCCCACTTTTTATCGGCATAGGCGTCCAACATCGGATCAGCCTTTCTCAAAGCTTTAGCTTGAAGTTGTAAGTACTCATTAAAATCTGAGTTTGTAGAAACTTCAGATGCCTTTTCAAGTTCATCAGCCATTTTAGAAAAATCTTCTTTAAACTTGTCAATATAATCTATTCCTTTAAGGTATTCGCCATCTCTTTCAACAATTGAACGCTGAGTTAAAATAGTTTTTACTTCATTAAGTTTGCCTTCATTTATCATTTTTGTCAAAATGTAGTGGAATTCTTCCTTTGACAAATCTTCTGGATAAACACCTTTCCCGGGTTTTTCTTCTATGTTTTTTGCAAGATTAATTTTGTTTGACATTGTATCAATTGCGTTTATGCCTTTTTGAGCATCAAATAAAATTTTTGTTAACTCTGCTTGTCTATTTCCTTTTTGTATTTCATCATCTAAAAAAGCTTTAAATTCAAGATTGTGATGACAATCTATTTGCATATTTATTTTTTCTAATATATAAGCAGCTTTGACAAGATGTTTTAAAGCTTCTTTGTCGCCGTCTTTTAACTCAAGATATTCAGGTGCATCAGACTTTAGCATTTTTTTTGTCATAAGATAATCTTTATGTGTACGTTTTTCAAGTTCTTCTATCGATAAATTAAATTCAAAATCACTCATATAACTCTCCTTTTGATTTAATTATATCACAAAAGTCATAGTAGCATTTGCGACTTAGAACTTATCAGATGTCAAAAAGTTTGAAAAATTAATTACTCTTTCCTGCTCTGTATCCGCTGTATGCGTAAATAGCCGGCAGCAATCTATCTATGTGTAGTTTTTCTGCAAGCGGTAGTTTTGCCATTACAAAAACGCCTATAGCATCATCAATATTTGCAACGCAATCTTTCAGTGAAAGTTTCCTGTCGGGTTTTTTATCCAGAGGGTCAAATAAAAG
>CACYCU010000085.1 GCA_902772945.1 uncultured bacterium
AAATATAGATTATGAAAAAGCTCTTGCGCAGGATGTTGATATTGCGGAATTGCACAACACTCTTGGCACAACACTTTCATATTCTTACATAAATGACTTTAATAAAATCGGAAGAATTTTTAGGGTATTTATGCAGGCAGAAAGTAATTACAGAGATAAAATTGAAGATTTACAGAGAATATATGTAATGAATAATCAAGGAAAACCTGTTCCCATATCAACAATGATAACGGCAAAACAAATTACGGGTGCGGTATCAATTACCAGATTTAATCAATTCCGTTCCGTCCAAATTATGGGTACCCAAGCAAACGGCAAAACCTCAGGCGATGCAATGAATGCTATGGAAGATTTGTCAAACAAAATTTTACCGAATGATTATACTTTTGCGTGGTCTGGAACTTCTTTGCAGGAAAAAGAATCTTCAGGACAAACAGGTATAGTTGTAGGTTTTGCATTGTTATTTGTTTATTTATTCCTAGTTGCATTGTATGAAAGCTACATGATACCTGTTGCGGTACTTTTAATATCACCTGTTGCTATTGTCGGAGCACTTATATTCCAATTAATGATGGGGCAGGCGCTTGATTTGTATTCTCAAGTCGGATTAATTACTTTAATCGGTTTGGCTGCAAAACAATCTATTTTGATTGTAGAATTTGCAAAAGAAGAACATGAGAAAAACGGTTTGACAATTTATGATGCTGCGATTAAGTCAGCTTTGCTCAGATTTAGAGCAATTATGATGACAGAAGCTGCATTTATTTTGGGTATTCTACCTTTATTATTTGCTTCAGGAGCCGGTGCAAACAGCAGAATTTCCGTAGGCTCAACGGTAATTGGCGGTATGATAGTTGCTGCTACTTTAGGTACGGTTTTAACTCCGGCATTTTATGTAATAGTACAAGATTTTGTAGATAAACATTTTAATAACAAGAAAGACGAAGAAGAATGAAAAGATTTTATATAAAATTTTTAATTGCAATGTTAGTAACCTGTACAGTAGGAATAAGTTTTGATACGGTACAGGCTTTGGGATTAAAGCATAAAAAAGATTCTCAAGCGATAACCAATTCAAATAAAAAAGATTATAATATTGAGGATAGAATAAAATATACAAATGGTATGCATTCTATATTTTCGCTGGATGATTGTATCAAAATTGCAATAGAATATAATCCTTCTATACAGGCTTCTTTTTACAATCAGGATGCTTATAAATCAAGAATAGGTCAAGCTTGGGCTAATTATTTCCCATCCATTAATGCAGGAATTGAGCTTTCAAGAACAGGAAATCGTTATAATAAAGAAATACCCCCATACTACAAAAGAAGCATTTATAACACAACTGGTTATGTCCCTTCTGTTTCTGCCAATATGTTGTTATTCGATTTTGGAAAAACAAAAGCTGTTGCAGATATGGCAAAACGACAGTATGAAGGAGCCCAAGAAAATACAAAGGAAAATATTAATATAATTATTTATGACATAAAAGCGACTTACTATAATATTTTGTTTGCACAAGCGCAAGTACATGTTTATCAAGATACTGTTAAAGACTATGAATTACAATTAAGTCAGGCAAAAGGTTTTTATGAGTATGGTAAAAAACCAAAACTGGATATTGTTACTGCAGAATATAACCTTGGAAAAGCAAAATTAAATCTTGTAAAAGCTGAAGAAATTTTAAAAGTTGCTAAAATCAGGCTCTCTAAAATTATGGGTATCCCGGAGTATACAAATTATGAACTTTCGGATGAAATGTCCTTAAATAAATTCGGTATAGATTCGGAGGAGGCTATTAAGCTTGCATTTGAATTAAGACCGGAATTAATATCAGCTCAAAAAGAAATGGAAGCAGCTAGGATGAATTTAAGAGCAGAAAGACGAAATTTTGCTCCCGATATCGGAATATATGGCAGTTACGGAAACAATATAGGTAGTGAATACGATGTTCGTACCGGGCAAATTGGAGTTGGTATAAATTATAATGGATTGAATATAGCAAGGATAAAAAAACAAGTTGAAGAAGCTCGTTCAACATATAATATGACAAAAGCGCATTATCAAGAGGTAAAAGATACGGTATATTATAATGTAAAAAAATGTTATACCGAACTGCAAACGGCAAGCGAGGCCATCATAATGGCAAAACTTGCGCTTGACCAAGCAAAGGAACAATACAGGCAAGTTACAGGTCGTTATAAAGCCGGTGTCGGTGATGCTATAGAACTAAAGGACGGAGAAAATACATATTTGAATGCTCGTTTGGATTTCTATAATGCAATATTGAATTATAATGTTACTGCGGCAAACTTAGAACAGGAAATAGGTGTTCCAATAAAACAAGTAGAAGAAAAAGTTATTGATATTACAAGTGAAGATTTATAAAAATTATAAGGGTTGGTAAATATGCAGAAAATAACAAAATTAGCATTTATATTTTTGGTAGCAATTTTATGTATAGTCAATGTCGCATATTGTGCAGAGAAAGAAGTAATATTGCAGACAACTTCAACATGGGATAATGCTAAATATAAAAAGTTAAAAATAAAAAATCCTGAAGTAACAGTATTAAAGATTGTTATTAATGCCGGCGAATCTTTACCGATGCATAAGCACGATTTAGTCAATGTTGCATATGTAAAGAGAGGTACATTAACAGTTGTTACGGATAAAAATGAAGAAATAACACTACACGAAGGAGAAAGCCTTCCTGAATTAGTAGGGAAATACCATTATGGTAAAAATACAGGGAATGAACCTGTTGAACTTATTGTTTTTTATATAGGAGAAAAAGGAACACCGTTATCAGTAAATAAATAGTTTATAAATTTTTCTTACTAATTACAAAAATAAGAAAGAAGAAAAACACAACGAAAAAAATTATCAAATATAAATAATTCCCCATATTATATGGGGAATTGCTAATTTAGATTAAAATGTATTAATTTAAACCTGTTGCACACAAGTTTTATTTACAAGCTCTTTGCAGGTTTTCAATAGTTCTGAATACGTGTTGCAAAAACGAATCTTCTCTTGTTGATTTTACTTCTCTTGATATCTGCAAATTTTGTTCTCCTTTTATAGGTATCATGTGGATAGTAGTAGTTTCTTTAGGATAAATTTTGTTTGTGTCGGCGTCAACTACGGCTGCCGCAATTTTTCCGGTCTTTTTATTTTTGACTACAATTCCGATATGAGGAGATGACAATTCATCCAAATTGTCAAATTTGATATCTGATTTAAATTTTTGTTCAAGCTGTTCAGGATTATAAACGTCTATTGTCAGATTATTCTTTTTTGCAAAATTTGCAATGGGTTCTCGCATATTATTTAATTGCATATCTGCATCCGTTTTATAAGTCCATTTATTGTGAACTTGAAAGTATTTAGATATATTTCTTTCCCGTATTTTATTTTTTAATAGATTGATTTTTGAGTTTAATATAATTTTCATAATTTTCTCCAATAAATGTTAAAACCGAAAATAAAAATTTTTGCTATTATAATTTATTATTTTATATAATGATTATAATTTATCAATTATTTTTTCAAAAGTTTCCGATATTGGTGTGTTTTTATCGTGGACTTCTATATCTATAACTTTATCTCCATAATATTTTAATAGCGGCAAAGTTTCTTTTTCATATTTTTCTATTCTTCGGCTTAAAATTTCCGGTGTATCATCCTCTCTTTTTATAAGTTTACCCCCGCATTTGCACCTTTGGGGTTTGCCGTCAATTGAGTATGTTCTGTAACAATCTTCGCAGATATATCTTTTTGCACATCGTTCATACAAAATAGGTTTGTCTACTTCAAGATGTATAACTTTAAGTTTGGCGTCTTTATGCGCTTTTAAAACTTCTTTCAATTGTTCTGCTTCTTTTATGCTTCTCGGAAATCCTTCCAAAACGAATCCTTTTTTATATGCAGGTTCGGCTATTTGTTTTTTTATCGTTTCTATTAAAAATAATTTAACCATTTGAGTATATTTGGGGACAACTCCGAAACGTTCTATCAATTTTTGCGCTTGTTCCTGAAAGTGGTTGCCTTTTTTAGTTTCTTCTCTAATGACATTTCCGCTGCCTATATAAGGGATAGAAAGTTTTTCTGAGATAATTCTGCCAAAAGTTCCTTTACCGCTGTTTGGTGCACCGATTAACAGGATAACATCTTTTGATGTAAATGATATTGGAGATCTTTTATAAGCAGGGTTATATGAAGGATTAAAGTATATTTGCATAATATTCTCCAATTATGCCAAGAGCTCAATAAACTTTTCTGCCTCAGATTGAATTGAGGAATTTATTGTATTAATAATTTCTTTTTGATTATCGCTAAGATTAAATTTTTGTTTCAACTCACGTGTTAGTTTAGCCATATATGTGTACAGACTCAATCCTTTTCTGTCACAGATGGTTACATCTTCTCCGTTAATTTTAAATGTAGAGAATGAATAATCCTTGTATATATCATCATCTAAAATATTATGTTTTGTCATTTGAATTTCAACTTTGTTAGGAGTGATAAAAAAGCCGGTGTTTAAACCTTTTTGAGCTTTACCCATGGCAACCAAAAGTTCATTATAATCTTTGCCTTTTGAATCGTCGGTTAAATCCATGCGAATTTTATATTCGCATATTCCGAGTTCACCTTGTTTAATTTTTCCTGAACTTGAGGGGTATAGACCTATTTTATTTTTTATTTGTCTGCTTTTTGCTATTTGTAAATTCCGTATTCCTGTAAATGATATTTCCATTTTGTTCTCCGTTGATATATAAAATTCAAACAAAAACTTTTTTGCTATAGTTTTTATTTATTTAATATTTGGTTGATTATGCATTTGGAGTATTTTATTTCTCCCAATATTTTTGAGGGTAAAACTTCCTGGCAGTAGTGTTCGTGTTCTTTTATCAAAAGAAGTTTATTTAATGAATTTTCAAGATAAAGTATTTGTTTAGGTATATTATATTCTTGGGTTCGGCTTATTGTTTCGAGTAATTTCCCAATATCATTGCGAAGGATTAGAAATCGAGGTTCTTTTTCCTTAGTTAGTTCATCTATTATAATATTAATAAGCTTGCCGCCGAATTTTCTGTTATTTAGTTTGTCAGATTCACTAAAGCTTTTTTTTATTAGTGCTTTATAAACGCTTGTAATTATTGAAAAAGGATTGTCATCTTGATAAAAGTCAATAGCAGTGAGTGAATTTGTTTTTGGGTTATATATGATATTAGATGGTGCAAGATCGAAATTCATTCCAAGATTTCGAGCTTCTGTCAGTTGTGTAAATAATTTGATATATGATTCATTAGGAAGTTCCAGTATTTTATCAGAATTTTCCCATTGCAAGGGAACTCCTTCTATATATTTCATTATAGTTGCTTTATTTTTAGCTTTTGCGACTATGTGGTTAATTTTGTCTTGTTCTGATATATTAAAATTCCAAGTTCCAAAATTTATCGAATTTGTTTTTTTTAATATTTTTATGCAATAATCCGTATCGGGAATTTTGTATACAGTTCCTTGAGAGCCAAACCCCAGACGATTTTTGATATTAATTGCATTTATAACTTGTTCGGATATCTTTTCCGAACTCTGCTTTAAAAAGTTTTGGGAAGTAAATGAGACTGTATCTGTTGAGTAGTTTTTTTGTATGTTTTTTTGCTGATAATTTGTTAAATAATTTATGTTTAAATTGTAAATTCGCATAACAAAATTTTTAAAACCTGTAAAAAAATTTTTTGTTATAATTATATAATGAAGTTAACAGATATAAAAAAAGAACTTAAAAGTATAAAGCGAACAAGTTTTGGTATATCAATTCCGGAATTAAGAAAATTTGCAAAAAAAATAGCAAAAGGCAATTATGTGGAATTTCTGCAGAATGATGATTGCAAAACTTTTGAACAAAGGTTATTGCATGCTTTTGTAATAGGATATATCAATTGCGATATTGATTTACAGTTAAAATATTTTGAAAGTTTTATACCGTTTGTAGATGACTGGGCAGTTAATGATTCTTTGTGTCAAAATTTTAAAGTTGCAAGAAAATATCCTGATATAATTTGGCAATTTTTAATGAAGTATAAATCTTCAAAGAGAGAATTTGAGAGCAGGATAGTATCTGTGATGCTTCTTTCACATTTTTTGAATGATGAATATATTGATAGAGTAATTGAAGTTTTGAATAGCTTAAATACAGATGATTATTATTCACATATGGGTGTTGCATGGGCTGTTGCAACTGTGATGGGAAAATATCCTCAAAAATGTTTAGCGTATTTAAAATCGGAAAACTGTTCTCTTGATAAAATAACTTACAACAAATCTCTTCAAAAAATCAGAGAATCTTTCAGAGTCTCTGATAAGATAAAAATACAGACAAAGGAAATGAAAAAATGAGCATAGAAGAAGCTATATATAAGCGATATAGCCCTGATTATAAAAAACTTGTTTCATATGGTTTTCAAAAAAAGAATAAAAATTTTTCAATAGAAAAAATATTTTTCGATAATCAATTCAAAGCTGTTATAGAAGTTGTAGGGGATACAGTTTGCGGTACTGTTTATGATTTGGAAAACAATGATGAATATTTACCTCTAAGGCTTGAATATCAAGAGGGATCATTTGTTAGTGAGGTAAGAGCTTCTTATGAAGAAGTTTTGACTGATATAAGGCAAAAATGCTTTGTCAAAAATTATTATATTTTTTCTCAATCAAATAGAATTACAGATCAAATAATAAAAAAATACGGTGATGAACCGGAATTTTTGTGGGAAAAGTTTCAAGGCTCAGGTATATTTAGAAATCCCAAAACGCAAAAATGGTATGCAGCAATTCTGGATGTTGACAGAAGTCGTCTTCAAAAAGGTAAAAAGGGTTTAATCGAAGTTATAGATATAAAACTTTCTCCTGAGCATGTGGAAGAAATTATAAATATACCTAATTTTTATCAAGGATATCATATGAATAAAAAATATTGGATTTCTGTTATACTTGATGATTCGGTTGAGGATGAGAAAATAATGGAACTTGTTGAAGAAAGTCATTTATTATCATTTAAAAAATAAAACTCATTTTATATGTTTGTGCTAGTATAATAATATTCGGTATACACAAACATTATAAGGAGTATAAATTGTATAATTTTAATAATTATAAAAAGGAAGATTTTTTAAAGCTTTATGATAAACCTCTGTCTGAACTAATAGATATTTCCAACACAATTACTAAAGAAAATTTTAACAATGAAGTTGAAGCTTGCAGTATTATAAGTGCAAGAACAGGTGCTTGTTCAGAAAACTGTAAATATTGTTCTCAAAGTAAAAAAAAAAAAAAAAAAATTGAATGCCATCCTTTGCTAGATGTAGAAACTGTAAAAAAAGCTGCATTAAGTGCGAAAGATAATGGAGCAACTCGTTTTTGTATAGTAACATCAGGCAGAGTCCCTACAGATAAAGATTTTGAAAAAATATTAGAAATGATTAAGGAAGTTGTATCAATCGAGGGTATTCACTGTTGTGCTTCTTTGGGTCTGTTATCAGAAGAACAGATTAAAAAGATTAAAGAAGCTGGTGTAGAGCGTTATAACCATAATATCAATACATCTCAAAATTATCACAAAAATATTTGCACAACTCATAATTTTGAGGATAGGATTCATACAGTTGAAATGGTTCAAAAACATGGCATGGAAGCTTGTTGCGGTGTTATTATCGGTATGGGTGAAACAAGAGAGGATAGAATTGATATGGCACTTTCACTAAAGAAATTGAATCCAAAAACCGTTCCGATAAATATTTTAAATCCTATTAAGGGAACTCCTTTAGAAAATTTTGAAAATAAAATAAATGAAGAAGAAATATTAAAAACAATTTGTATATTCCGAATAATTTTACCCAAAGCACTATTACGTTATGCCGGAGGCAGAACAACAAGATTAAGTAAATTTAATCAAAAGCAAGGATTAATCGCAGGTATAAATTCTATTCTCGTAGGTAATTATCTTACAACAACTGGTTCTACGTGCGAAAACGATAAAAAAATGCTTAAAGAACTTGATATGGTTATGGTATAATACTTTTGATGAATGAATTTTCTAAAAAAGAAATTATAGATATTCTGAATGATGAAAGCCAAAACGAATGGCTATTTGCTTTGGCGGATAAAATCAGAAAAGAAAATGTAGGAGATGAAGTTCATTTAAGAGGGCTGATTGAATTTTCTAATATTTGTAAATGTCAGTGCAAATACTGCGGATTGCGCTCTCCTAATAAAAACCTTGACAGATACAGAATATTGCCTGATGAAATAATTTTGTATGCAAAAAAAGCCGTGGATATGGGATATAAAACAATTGTACTTCAATCCGGCGAAGATGAATTTTATACAAAAGATACAATGTGCAATATTATAAATAAGATTAAAGAGATGGATGTTGCGTTGACATTGAGTATTGGCGAAAAATCATATGAGGAGTATAAAGCATTTAAAGATGTCGGTGCTGACAGATATTTAATTAGAATTGAAACTACAGATAAAAATTTGTATAAAAAAATGCATCCGAATATGGATTTTGATAACCGATTGAGATGTTTGAAAGATTTAAAAAAACTGGGATATGAAGTGGGTACAGGTTGTTTGGTCGGACTTCCGGAGCAGACTGTAGAATCTTTGGCAGATGACATTTTGTTTTTCAAGGAAATAAACGCTGATATGGTGGGTATAGGACCTTTTATTTCTCATCCTGATACCCCATTAAAAGATGCAAAAAACGGGAATTTTACCCTTGCGCTTAAAGTTATGGCATTAACAAGAATTTTATTAAAAAATATCAATATTCCGGCAACAACAGCAATGGAAACTCTAAATCCTAACGGAAGAATAATAGCACTTCAAAGCGGTGCTAATGTCGTAATGCCAAATGTAACCTCGACCGAATATCGAGCAAAATATGAGATATATCCGAATAAAATATGTATTAATGAAAATCCTTCTCAATGCAGAGGATGCATTGAAGGTAAAATCAAATCAATAGGCAGAAGTATATCAAAAGATTACGGATTCAGAAAAAAATAATCTTATAGTTTGTTTACATATTATTTGCAATTTATTTTGTTTGATTTATTATTTATGTATAAGCCGAAAAATAAGAATGTGAATTGCCTCACATTCTTTTTTAAAGGAAAATATAAAGGATAAATAAAATGGGTATTAAAGGAAAAAATGACAGAATGGTAGTTCTAGCTTGCGAAGATTGCAAAGAAAGAAACTACACAACAACAAAAAACAAAAAAAATATTAAAGAAAGACTTGAATTGAGCAAATATTGCCCAACTTGTAAAAAACACACTAATCATAAGGAAACTAAATAGTTGATAGGTTAAAATGTTGAAAGGTTGAAGAGTTTATGTTTAATAACTTTCAACCGTTCAACGATAAACCGTTCAATAAGCGTCCTTAGTTCAGTTGGTAGAACGTCGGTCTCCAAAACCGGATGTCGAGGGTTCGAGTCCTTCAGGGCGCGAATTATAAGGATAAAGAAATGATAGGATCAGAAAATTCAACTCCAACTTGGATTGAAAATACAACAAATTCAGTTAAATCATACTTCAGAGGAGTCCGTTCCGAATGGGGTAAGATTAGTTGGCCTGAAAGACGTCAGGTAGTAGCGGAAACTGTTTTTGTAATAGCAATCGTTTTTATTTTTACGGTAGCTGTTTACTTGATGGATATCATATTTAAAGGTATCCTGGGACTGATTAAATAGAGGTTATCTACAAATATAAAAGGTGGATTATGGCGAAAAAAGAAAAATCAATGGCAGAAGAATTGAACGAAGACAAGGCTCTTGAGGCTGAACAAGCTCAAGCCGAAGCTGAAGTTCAAGCTGAAAAAGAGAAAGCTAAAAAGAATCAAAAACGCTGGTACATTGTTCATACATATTCAGGTTATGAAAACAAGGTAAAAGTAAATCTTGAAAAACGTATTGAATATATGAATATGGCCGACAAGATTTTTAGAATAGAAGTTCCTCAAAAAACAGTAACTCAATTAAAAAATGGTAAAAAACAAGAACGTGAAGAAAAAGTATTTCCCGGATATGTTCTTGTAGAAATGATAATGGATGAAGACAGCTGGTATGTAGTTAGACATACATCCGGCGTAACAAAGTTTGTCGGATCAGAGAAACGTCCTATTCCTGCACGTGAAAGTGAAATTAAAAAGATTATTAACCGCTCAACATCAACAACTCAAAAGATTGAACTTGATGTTAAAGCCGGCGACAAAGTCAGAATTACATCCGGACCATTCGCAGACTTTATTGCGGATATTATTGAAGTTTATCCTGACAAATCAAAACTTAGGGCAAATGTTTCAATATTCGGACGTGAAACTCCTGTTGAATTGGAGTATAAACAAATTCAAAAATTGTAATAGAAGTTGGGCATAGCCCGGCGCAATCTGTGGAAGGGACGCCCCCGCTAGTACCACAAAGGAGAAAAAATGGCAAAGAAAGTAGTAGGAAAAATTAAGCTTCAAATAGAAGCCGGAAAAGCAAATCCATCACCACCGGTTGGTCCTGCTTTAGGTCAGCACGGTGTAAACATTATGGATTTTTGTAAGCAATTTAATGCAAAAACAGAATCTCAAGCAGGATACATTATTCCTGTAGTTATTGATGTTTACGAAGACAGAAGTTTTTCTTTTATCGTAAAATCACCTCCGGCACCGGTTTTAATTAAAAAAACATTAAACTTGCCGAAAGGTTCATCAGTACCTAATAAGGATAAAGTTGGCGAAATTACTCAAGCTCAGTTAGAGGAAATCGCAAAAATAAAAATGAACGACTTAAATGCAACATCTATGGAAGCTGCTGTAAACATGATTAAAGGTTCTTGCAGAGCTATGGGTGTTACGGTTAAAGAAGGCTAGTAAATGGAAGGACATAAGTCCGCTAATACCATGAAAGGAAAAGAAAATGTCAAAATTAACAAAAAAACAACAAAAAATGCAGCAAATGCTTGAAGGTTTTGAACAACCTGCAACAGCTGTAGATACAATAAAAAAATTAAAAGAAATTTCTAAAGAAGTTTCAAAATTTAATGAAACAGTTGAATGTCATATGAGATTAGGTATTGATGTTCGTCAAGCTGATCAACAAATCAGATCAACTGTTGTATTACCTGCTGGTTTAGGTAAGACAGTTAAAGTTTGCGTTATCGCAAAAGGTGCAAAAGCTACTGAAGCAAAAGATGCCGGTGCAGATTATGCAGGTGCTGAAGAAATTATTGATAAAATTTCTGACGGCTGGTTTGATTTTGATACATTGATTGCAACACCTGATTGTATGGGAATGTTGGGTAAATTAGGTCGTGTATTAGGACCTAAAGGTTTGATGCCAAACCCAAAAACAGGTACTGTAACAATGGATATCGCAAAAGCAGTTAAGGATGCTAAAGCTGGTAAAGTTGAATACAGAGCTGACAAACAAGGTATGATTCACTGCCCTGTTGGTAAAATCGAATTTTCAGAAGAAGATTTGTTAAAAAACTATGCAACACTTGCAGATGCAGTTTTGAGAGCAAAACCATCTTCAGCAAAAGGAACTTTTGTAAAATCAGTTTATTTATCAACAACAATGGGACCTGGAATCAAATTGGATCCTAAAAACTTTGCAGCCGAAGTAAAAGAACTTATGGCATAAGTAGTAAATAAAAATGTAAAAACAGACCTCAAAAGAGGTCTGTTTTTTGTGTGTAAAAATTTTTTAATAATTGGTTAAAAGTTTTATATATAGGGTATAGTTAATTAGGAGGGTGAAATGCAAAAAGGATTTACTTTAGCTGAAGTTTTGATTACTTTAGGAATAATCGGAGTTGTTGCGGCTTTGACTATACCATCATTAGTAAATCAATATAAAAAACAAGTTTATTATACTCAGTTTAGAAAAGCTGCAACAAATTTAGAAAATGCATTTAAAAAATACGAATTTGATAACGGATGCGAAGGAAGCATATTGTCTTGTAAAGATCATTATACAGCAGAGGATATTATGCCGTATTTTAAAGTTGCGCAGGCTATTAATGCGGACAATTGGGAGAGTATTTGTCAAAAAGCTATAGAAAAAGATGATAATTATCAGTGTTTTAATGATACTGCTGATAATGCATACACGCATGCGTTTATCACTTCTGATGGAATGTTGTTTAATTTAAGTACGGATCAAGGACTTGGAAATGCTTCTATAGTTGATACTAACGGACCTAATAAAGGACCAAATGAGTATGGTCGAGATATTTTTGTGTTCTATAGTCCGGGTGCACCATCGTGTGATAATGTAAAACAAATTGTTATATGGGGCGGAGATGAAGAAAAACTAGGTTGTCCGCAAGATGTTATTAGCAAGTGTGATGATTTAAATAATTCAGCTGATATGCAAGGATGTGCTGCAAGACTTTTAAGAGAAGGCAAGATGAATTATTAAAATCTTGAAATTTGATAATATTTTTTATAAAATCAGAGTATGAATAAGATTAAACTAAGAGATTTTGAAATAGGCGGGGACAAGCTTACTATTTTAGCAGGCCCTTGTGCTGCAGAAAGTCAAGAAATTTTGGATGAAACTGCTTGCACTTTAAAAGAAATCACAAAAAAACTAGGCATAAATTTTGTTTTTAAGTCATCTTTTGACAAAGCAAATCGTTCTTCTATTACATCTTATAGAGGCCCGGGGATGGAAAAAGGGCTTGATATGCTGCAAAAGATAAAAGATAAGTATGATTTGCCAATTGTAACTGATATTCACACACCCGATCAGGCGGAGCCTACCGCAAAAGTCGCTGATATTATACAAATCCCTGCTTTTTTATGCAGACAAACAGATTTGCTTGTTGCTGCAGCTAAGACAGGTAAAATTGTAAATATTAAAAAAGGTCAATTTTTAGCACCCGAACAGATGGGTTCTCTTGTGAAAAAAGTTGAAGATAGCGGAAATCACCAAATTCTTTTGACAGATAGAGGCTGCTCTTTTGGATATAATAATTTGGTAGTTGATTTTAGAGCAATACCTATTATGCAATCTTTTGGATATCCTGTTGTATTTGATGCAACACACAGTGTTCAACTCCCCGGTGCTCAGGGTAATTGTTCCGGCGGAGATAGAAGATTTGTACCAACCCTTGCAAAGGCAGCAATGGCTGCAGGTGCAAATGTTTTATTTTTTGAAGTTCATCCGGATCCTGATAAAGGACTTTGTGATGGTCCAAATATGATTGCACTAAAAGATGCAGAAGCTCTTTTCAAAATTTGCAAAGAAATATTTGATTTGGTAAGAAAATAATGATTATAAAAACATTTACAGCAGGTTTTTTAGAAAATAATATGTATTTGCTGCTTGATGAAACATCTAAAAAGGGTGTTCTTATTGATGCAACAGAAGCTTTGCCTGAAATAATTGAAGCGGCAAACGGATATGAAATAGAGTATATTCTACTGACTCATGGACATTTTGATCATATTTTAGGGCTGAATGATTTAAAGCAGGCCTTAAACGCAAAAGCTGTTATAAATAAAAATGATCTTGTCATATCTGATAATATAAATGAATTTACAAGATTATTTAATCAACCTGACAGTGTACCCCCAAAATTTGAAAAATATGTTAATGACGGTGATGAAATACAAGTCGGAAATTTAAAATTTAAAGTAATTGCAACTCCCGGGCATACAGAAGGCGGAGTTTGTTACCTTATTGACGACAAACTGTTTTCGGGGGATACTTTATTTAGAGGCAGTGTCGGAAGAACAGATCTTTTCGGCGGAAATTTTGAAAAACTTTCTGACAGTATAAAAAATAAGATTTTTAAACTTTCTGATAGAATAAAAGTATTTCCGGGACACGGACCTGAAACAACAATCGGTTATGAAAAACAATATAACGAAATAATATAATTTCTGAGGAAAAATATGAAAGAACAACTTGAAAAAATATATGCAAATGCAACAGAAGATTTGACAAAAGTTTCAACAATAGCAGAGTTGGATGAAGTCAGAGGAAAATATCTTAGCCGCAAGGGTGAATTTAATGAGATAAAGAAAAATCTTAAAAATTTGTCTGATGAAGATAAGAGAATTGTCGGAGCTTTAGCAAACGAGATTACTCAAAAGCTTGAAAATGCTTTAAAAACCAAGCATGAAGAATTTTATAAAAAAGAATTAAATGAAAAGTTGATGAAAGAAAGAATAGATATTACCTTGCCCGGAAAATATGTTCCGCAAGGTAAGGTTCATCTTTTAACATCCACAACAAATGAGATTGTTTCTATTTTCCAAAGCTTAGGATTTTCAGTTGTTCCTCAAGAGCATTCACCGGAGGTTGAAACGGAATATTATAATTTTGATATGCTTAATGTTCCAAAAGATCACCCTGCACGTGATGTTCAGGATACTTTTTATACAGAAATTGCAAGCAATGTTGTTTTGAGAAGTCAAACTTCAGGTGCTCAGATTCATGCTATGGAAGGTAAAAACCCGCCGATTAGAGTCATTTCTCCGGGGCGTGTTTATAGAAACGAAAATATAAATGCCCGTAAAAATAACTTTTTCCATCAGATAGAAGGTCTATACGTTGATAAAGATATTACATTTGGTGATTTGAAGGGTGTTTTGAATGAATTTATCAGAATATATTTTGGTTCAAGCAGACCAACAAGATTTAGAAACAGCTTTTTCCCGTTTACAGAACCGTCTGCAGAAGTTGATGTTCAATGTATAATGTGTGAGGGAAAAGGCTGCAGGACATGCTCCGGCACAGGTTGGCTTGAAGTTTTAGGTTGCGGAATGGTTGACCCGAATGTGTTAAGAGGCGTTGGAATTGATCCGGATGTATATTCGGGATTTGCATTTGGAATGGGGGTTGAACGTCTTGCTATGCTGAAATATGCTGTAGATGATATCAGACTCTTTTTCAACAACGATGAAAGATTTTTAAAACAGT
>CACYCU010000086.1 GCA_902772945.1 uncultured bacterium
AAGGATGCCTATCTCGGCCTTGACTACTACAAAAAGCGGGACTTTGAAAGTGCGGCAGAACACTTCAGGACATTCCTCAAACAAAAGGAAAACGAGACCATCCTTGCATACCTTATGCTTAGCCATGAAGAAAACGGAGAGATTGAAAATGCCGTCGGATGCGGCGAAAGGCTTCTTGAAATCAATCCAAAAAACGATTCTGTAAAAGAACGCCTAATCGATTATCACTTCACCCTAAAGCAGTACCAGAAATCCATTGACTACATGAATGAGCTCAATGACGGGAAGTACAGATACAAAAAGGCGCTGGCCCTTTTCAATCTTGAAAGGTATGACACGGCAATAAGTGAAGCTAAAAGTCTCAAGACCCCTGAAGCATACATGTTGATTGCCAGGTCATATGAAAAGCTAAACAAACTTTCAAAGGCAGTGAGATTCATGTTCAGGTCATATGAACTGGACAGAAACATCGAAACACTCTTTGAGATTGCCGAGTTTTATTCAAAAAACGATATGCACGACAGGTCCCTCAATGTTCTCAAAAGAATTCTTGAAGAGGATCCCAAAAACGAGAAGTGCCTTGAAAGGATTGTGAGAGACTATCGGGAATACGGACAGTCCCACCTTGCCGTTGAATACTGCAAAACCCTTCTGGAAGTAAACGACAAAAACATCGAAGGATACGTTACCCTCGCCGATGCCTATCAAATCATGAACGATCTCGAAAAGAGTTTTGAAATCATCGAAAAGGGAATGGCGATAGATGCGAAATCCGTTGACCTGTGGAGGCAGAAGGCATGGGCCAACTACACTGCAGACCATGAGCAGTTCAAAAGAGACTACGAAGAGGTCATCCGACTGGATCGAAACAACACCCGAAGCTACATCTCCCTGATAGAGGAATACCTCTGGGATGATGAAACGGATAAGGCCCGCAGGTGCTATGAAAGACTTATTCTATACAATCCGACATTTTCAAAAAGCTTTGAAGAGATTGCTTCAGAGATAACCAAACGTAAAGAGGAAACCTGCATGTGGGAAATATCGACAGTATATTATGACGATGAAGAGGATTAAAAAAAAAGAAATAATAAACCCCATATATTTGTCAGCTATCTGATTATTCTACCAATGTATAACTGCATATCATAATGATGAAGGTCTGTGGGCCTGAATAGATAAGCCAGATACTCCGCTTGAGCAGTATTTCCAATTTTATCCTGCAGCTCGGATGCAGATGACGTCAGCTCAAATTTTGTACGTTCATTGTTTGCCACATACCCAATATAAGTTTGTAGTTTTAAAGATACTATTAAACCTTTCACTGATGAATAATAAAAATAAATTTTTAAATTTCACAACTAAAAAATAGTTTTAAATCATTAATAATTGCAATTACAATCACGTAAATCCTAATAGATGTTATAAAAACAATTCTTCAGTTTATTCACAACTTTTATATCTAATCAAAATGAGAGATATTAACATCTATTAAATATCCCGGTGATAATTAATGGCGAGGTCTTATTGTACAGAATGTGGAAATGAATTACATGAAGGAGCTAAATTTTGTCCTAAATGTGGACATCCCACTTCATTAGAAAATAATTTTAAACAAAATACAAATAATAAAAAAGATGTTGATGAATTATATGCAAAGTTGTTAATGGTATATGATGGGGAAGATTTTGGATATAGATATTCCAAATCAAAAATACTGGGACTTATTGTATTTCTTGTTATTTTCCTATTCGGATTTTTTAGTTTAATGAATAGTGCATTAACCGAAGTCAGGATTTTTATTTTTATAGTTTTTGTTGCATTAATTCCTTACGCAATTATTGTTGGAATTGGATATGTTTATCGGGCGCTAACTGAACATTATTGGGGTTAAATTATGGTTAAATTCTGTGATCAATGTGGAACGCAATTAAAAGACGACGATGCTTTTTGCCATAATTGTGGCGTTCCATGTGATATTTCTAAACGAAAAACACAAAACATTTCAAGCAAAGCAAATTCTATTTTATCAGATTTAGGTGTAGACAATATAATTGAAGGTGTTTCAAATTATCAAAAAAATCAAAACATCCGTAAAGAAGCAATTAGATCAAAAAAACAGATAGAAACCCAGGAAAAAGTTAATCAACAAATACAAAATGAAAAACCGGAAGGTGCATTATTCTATGTAAATGGTCGAGACGCTTCATTATCTGTTTTTGAAGATTATATTCAGTTAGACTTCACTGGAAATTTATTAAAACAATTTTTAAGCAATTTAGGAGGCGTTAAAAAAATCTATTATTATCAAATTAATAGTATTCAAAAAAGAGATGCGACCATTAATATTTTGGGTTCTATTGAATTTGAAGTTCCGGGAATGGCTCAATCAAGAAGATATGGCAAAAGTGAAAATGTTGTCCATTACCATACAAAATTTCAAAATGAAGTTGACAGAATTTATGATTACGTAAATCAAAAAATTTTAGATATCAACAGCAATAGAGGAGGAAATTCACAAATAAAAGTTGAAACAAATTATATTAGTCAATTAAAAGAAGCTAAAGAATTATTGGATTTAGGTGCAATAACTCAAGAAGAATTTGATGAAATTAAACAGATATGTTTAGAAAAAATGAAAAATTCCAATATTTAGTTAATTGATATTATGGAGGCAAAATAAATGGGCAAGATTTTTTGTAGTGAATGTGGTGCTGAACTTGAAGATTCAATGCAATTTTGTTCAAAATGCGGAACCAGAATAGATGATGAGGAAGATTCAAGCAGCAACATCTCTTCATCACAAGAATCAAACAACAATGAAAATGCTAAGATTTTCTGTAGTGAATGTGGTGCTGAACTTGAAGATTCAATGCAATTTTGTTCAAAATGCGGAACCAGAATAGACAATGGGAAAGATTCAAGCAGCAACGTCTCTTCATCAAGAAAGTCTTACAAAACTCATATTATTATAGGATATATTTTAGCAATCTTGGGCACTTTTTTACCTGGTTTGGCAATATTCGGTGCAATAGTTGGCATATATCTAGTTTACAAAAACTATAATGAGCTGATTGGTGGAAATTTCAATAAAACTAATGTAAATGCATTATTGATTCTTATTTTCTCAATTTTTGCAATTATTTCATTATTTAAAGTTGGATTTATACTATTTGAAATTATAGCAATAATTATTTTCAATCGTGTTTTAGAAACGGATTCTAAAGGATATTATAACTTCCATACAAAATCCAAACAAAAATTAATAATTGTTGCAATAGTATTAATTTTAGCTTTAGTTTGTAGTTTATGGATTTCCGGAACTTTTAATTCATCTTCAACATCCAGCGATAGTCCAAGATTTGTTGCTGGAGGTCAAACTACTGTATTCGGCAAAACATTTACTATTCCAAAGGGATTTAAAGAAACCAATAGGCAGAAAACTTCCTCTTTTGAAACTGTTAATTTTAAAAATGATGAGGGAGCAACGTTCGAGATTCATGTCTCTTCAGATAAGCAATTTCCGATAAGTAAATATGTTAAACTACAGAGGGAAAAAACAATAAACGGTTTTGATGGGAAAATATTGTATTATAAACCAGCAAATACAGAAAGATTTGTCTATTATGATAATTCAGGATTATTAGTTTATGTTGCTCCTGAAACATATCCTTCTGATGAGATATATAATATTGTTGTATGTTAGGGTTATGTTAAATAACTCTAATTTTATCTTTTTTTAATACAGAGTGATGGCAATTGAATAAAATAACAGATATTCGCTGGCATAATCTGTCTGAAGAAAATAAAAAAATTTAAGGATTTTAACTAGCTTTGAATAGATAATCCAAGCATTTTCTATTTGATTATTCTACCAATGTATAACTGCATATCATAATGCTGAAGGTCCGTAGGCCTGAATAGATAAGCCAGATACTCCGCTTGAGCAGTATTTCCAATTTTGTCCTGCAGTTCGGATGCAGATGACGTCAGCTCAAATTTTGTACGTTCATTGTTTGCCACATAACCGATCTTTTTATCTTCAGCGTACACTGCAATCGCATTGCGGTCAAATTGGTTGTCCGGTTCCTTGACAAGTCTTAATGGCATTCCCGGCGTAAGTTTTACATCTGTTTTATAGAATCTTCTTCCGGTTATCGTGAAGAGTTCTGAGCGCCCATATGCCTGCAGTGCCTCGGCGTTACTTTGGTATTCCTTTTCATGTCCGATGGTTGATTCGATTATGCGCTTCTGGCTAAGGTATCTGTCAACAGTCTCTTCACCGTTATTGGCTTGAACTACATCAATGGCTTTTTTATTTATTTTCAATGACTTTTCCAATTTGGGCAATCTGTCTGATGAATTTATTGCATCTTCAAGCAGACGGCCTGCCCAGGCACGAAGCATTCTTGCCTTGTTGTCATAAACCAAACTCTGAGGATACAGTTCAAGTGATTTGTTATAGCATCTTTCGGATTCCTCAT
>CACYCU010000087.1 GCA_902772945.1 uncultured bacterium
CAAATATTTAAAAAAGTCACTGTTCCAATGCTTTCGCCAACTATATTTTTTGTAGTTATAATTACTGCAATAAGTTCATTTCAAGTTTTTGATTTAATATACTTAATGACACAGGGCGGCCCGCTCGACAGCACAAATGTTTTGGTGTATTCAATTTACAAAAATGCCTTTGAATATTTTAATATTGGAAAAGCATCTGCCATTGCATACGTATTATTTGTTATTATATTGTGCTTGACTTTAATTCAATGGAATTTACGAAAAAAATTAGTTTATAATGAGCAATAGCAATTATACTTTCAGACAATGAAAGTATTTTTTTATGTTATAGGCTAAGAATATTATGAAAATAGTAATTTTAGGCGCTGTTGCAGCGGGCGCTAAAGCTGCTGCAAAAATTAGAAGAATGCTACCGGATTCTGAAGTGATTATCTATACAGATGATACACATATTTCATATTCGTCATGCGGACTGCCATATTATATTGAGGGGAACTTTGATGACTACACACTGTTGTTAGTAAGATCTCCTGAGGATTTTGAAGCAAAAAACATTCATGTTTTTTTGAGGCATAAGTGTGTAAAAATTTTACCGAAATGCAAGCAAGTTTTAATTGAAGATTTAGAAAACAACAGGGCGGAATTGGTTTCTTACGATAAGCTAATAATCGCAACAGGTGCAAGACCTGTCATTCCAGATATAATAAATAATAACTTAAAAAATATATTTACATTGAGAAAAATCGAAGATGGTATAGCAATAAAAGAAAAGTTGTTAAAGTCGAAAAAGGCTGTTATTGTTGGCGGAGGGTATATTGGCATTGAACTTTTAGAAGCTTTTGTAAGACAAAATGTTCATGTAACTCTGTTTGAGCACAATACTCATATAATGAAACATTTTGATGAAGATATGTCCACGCTTATTTATGATCAGCTAACTTCCGCATCAAAGGGAAGATATGACATATTTACATCTGAAAAGGTTAATGAATTTATTGCCGATGAGAACAATTCAGTAAAAAATGTAAAAACATCCTCAGGTAGAGAGGTTGAAACGGATTTTGTTGTTATAGCTTCAGGTGTTGTTCCAAATTCTGAAATAGCAAAGGATGCAGGAATTGAAGTTGGATATAAAAATGCAATAAAGGTAAATAACAGAATGGAAACAAGTGAAGAAGATATTTATGCTTGTGGTGATTGCTGCGAAGACCATATGATGGTTTCAGATACTTCTACTTGGATTCCTCTTGGCTCAACTGCTAATAAAGAAGGAAGAACTGCGGCAATTAACGCTTCCGGTTCTGAAGATATTTTTAAAGGTGTTCTTGGTTCAGCAGTTACAAGATGTTTGTCACTTACTATGTCTATGACAGGCTTAAACGTAAAAGATGCTGCGGCTCTGGGTTATGAGCCGGTATTTGTAACTGTAACAAAAAATGATAAAGTCGGTTTTATGCCTGATGTAAATAATATTACGTTAAAATTAATTGCAGATAAAAAAACAGGTCAATTGCTAGGATGCCAAGCCGTCGGTATTGGTGATGCTGACAAAAGAGTTAATGTAGTTACATCAGCACTTCTTGCTAAATTAACAGCGCGCGATTTTTACAACAACGACATCACTTATGCTCCTCCATATTCGCCTACAATTGATCCTTTATTAAACGCAGCACAGCTGTTGGCTAGCAAAGTTGATTGAATATGTATTTAGCCACTCCTTCACCCATAGAAAAACAGCTTGGCTGAATTCTAAGCGCACCTTGAGATAAAAAATCCGCAGACAAGCATCTGCCGGCAACAAATAAATTTTTAATTTCAGCAGACATTAATGCTTCTATAGGAACACTGTATTCTCCAACCTTTTCTAAAGTTGATGAATCTTTTTGCGAAGAGTGTACATCAACAGGATAATTTGCGACTAATACAGGAGTTTTAAACTTTTTACCTGACTTTAAATCTTCATATGTATAAATATATTTACCCTTAATTCTCTTCGAAACCCTTATTCCAAGAGAATCTGCAATATTTGAAATATATGCTTTTTCAAATCCGGGAAAATATTTTTTGCAAAATTTTGAAATCCTGTAAATAGCGGCTCTGGCTTCAATTAATGCTTTTGATGTCTCATATATATCAAGAGGATTAGACTCTGTCAAAATTCTGGGACAGTTAAACGCAATAGCACCCGGCATTCCTGCTATTGTAAATATCTGAAAATAGTTTCTGTCCTCATTTTTGAGATCACCGCATTCAACAGCTTTGTCAAAAATTGGCTTAAGAGCCCATTTTTTACCTTCATCCCAAGTATAAGCCGTAGATAGATGTATCTCATTATCAATATATTCAACAGTTGTAACATCCCTATCATCATCTATATCAATAAGCCAATCAGAAAATGTTTTTAAATCAACATTACTCATAATAAATCTAAGACTGATAGGTTGATATTTATCATCAAGAAAAGAGCACTCGCAAATTTTTCCAATTTCACAATTAGCTGTTGCATCAATTACGTATCTCGTTTCGATAGGTTCAAATAATTCTTTTTGTTGACATTCTATCGATGAGTTATATGCACATAACATTTCTCTTTGAATATTAACATGCTTAATTTCATTATTTACAACACTTACAGATGATATTGTAGTGTTAAAAAGCACATCTACACCTGATTTTAGCATAAGCTTATCTAAAACAATCTTACACAGCTCAGGATTTAGCCATCCTTCATTTTCTTGATAACTTATTTGCCCTTTTATAGCACGTAATTCACTTATTAAAATTTTAAAAAAATCGGTATTTATTTGATTTTTACCAGCCTGCATTGCCGGAACAACTAATCCGGATGTAATAGAACCGCCAAGATGTATATTTTTTTCAATTAATAAAGTTTTAAGTCCTAACTTACCCGCTGTATATGCAGCTGCACATCCTGCAGTTCCGCCGCCGACAACAATAACATCATACTTTTTCATAA
>CACYCU010000088.1 GCA_902772945.1 uncultured bacterium
ACATCTGGATTTGATTTTTGTTGCTATGTATTCTGCAACAGCCCAAGCAATAGCAACACCGTCATATGTACTTGTTCCTCTGCCGATTTCGTCGAGCAATATCAAACTTCTTTCTGTAGCTGAATTTAAAATGCAAGCGGTTTCAATCATCTCAACCATAAATGTTGACTGCCCCAATGTTAAATCGTCAGAAGCACCTACTCTTGTGAAAATTTTATCAATAAGTCCTATTTTTCCATAATCTGCAGGAATCCAGGAACCTATTTGTGCCAAAATCGCAATTAATGCATTTTGACGCATATATGTAGATTTACCTGCCATATTAGGACCTGTTAATATCATAAATTGAGTAGAATCATTTATTGAATTACACTTTAATTCCAAATCATTTGCAACGTACTCTCCGAGTGGAAGTATTTTTTCCAATACAGCATGTCGTCCGTTTTTTATTATAAAATCATCAGATTCATCTATAATAGGCTTACAATAATTGTTTTCTACCGCAATGTCTGCCAATGAAGCAAAAATGTCGCATTTAGAAACGCATTCGGCAATTTCTCTTATTTTAGATACATATTCTTTTGAGTATTCACGGAAATCGCAGAATAGTTTATATTCTAATTCAGCGGATTTGAACTTTGCTGATAAGACGTCGTCTTCGTGTTTTTTTAGTTCCTCTGTTATAAATCTTTCACCGTTTGTAAGGGTTTGTTTTCTTATATAACCTTCAGGTATTTGATTCAAATAAGAATTGGAAATTTCAATAAAGTATCCAAAAACTTTATTATATCCGATTTTTAAAGTTTTTATTCCGGTTCTTTCTTTTTCCTTTTCTTCAAATTCTTTAAGCCATTTCTCACCGCCTGTTAACAAATCCCTAAGATAATCAAGTTCTCCGGATACTCCTTCTTTTATAATTCCGCCTTCTTTGATTAGAGGAGATGGATTTTCAGATATTGTTCTTTCTATAAGATTTGCAAATTCTTCAATTTCTTCTCGATATTGTTCAACGGATAGCATCGGGTTGTTTTTTAGTTGTTTTGTTGCATCCAAGAGTTTAGGGAGCATAAAAAGAGAAGTTTTAAGACTTAAAAAATCTTTTGGACTTGCTGAAGAATTTGACATTCTTGTAGCCAATCTTTGTATGTCATATATTTGTTCTAATATGTTTCCTGTTTCAATTCTAATATTATTTTCTTCAACAAATTCTGATACAAAATCTTGACGTTTGATAATATCATCTACATTTTTAAGTGGCTGGCAAATCCAATTTTTCAGGAGTCTTGCCCCCATATTAGTACGAGTTTTGTCAATGGCCCATAGCAGTGTTCCATATCTGTCTTTTCCTCTGAGAGTTTCGGTTAGCTCCAAATTTTTTCTTGTATTCCCGTCAAGAATCATGTATTCGGAAAGCTCATATGTTTCAATTCTTTCAAATTTCGGAATATTTTCTTTTAGAGTTTCCCAAACATATGCCAACAGCGCTCCTGCTGCCCTAAATCCAATTTTATAGTTTCCATAGCCAAAAGCTTCCAGGTTATTCCCAAATACAGCTTTAAGATTGTTTTCAGCAAATATTTGTTCAAAAACATTTGATGGGATTTTTGAACAGTTATAATTTTTTTCAATTTCTTCCGGTAGATCCAGCTTTTCGTCAGGAACTATTTGAAACGGCATAAGCTTTTGTTTGATAGCAGGTCCCACAACTTCAGCAGGTGATATTCTGATTAATTCTGCAAAAATAAGATCTAATGGAGCTTGTGTAACTTTAAATTCTCCTGTTGAAATGTCAGCATAAGAAAATCCGTATAACTGAGTTTTTTCATCTTTGAATAATGCACAAATATAATTATTTGAATTTTGTTTTAAAAAATCACTTTCTGTTAATGTGCCTGATGTGATAATTCTAGTGACCCCTCTTTTTACAAGCCCTTTTGATAACTTAGGATCCTCAAGTTGGTCACAGATAACAACTTTGTAGTTTTTATTAACAAGTTTTTCAATGTAGGTGGTAACAGCTTTTGCTGGAATCCCAGCAAGAGGTATTCTTCCAAAACTTCCTTGTTCTCTGCCGGTAAGGGTTATTTCCAACTCTTTAGAGATTGTAACGGCATCTTCAAAAAAAGTTTCATAAAAATCTCCCATCCTGTATAAAAGGATTTTGTTAGGATTTTCATGCTTAATTTTAAGATACTCACCCATTGCGGGAGTAAGTTCTTCAACTTTTACATCTTTTGAGTTAATAAGATTGATTTCTGCCTTTGTCATAGTTATAATAGTATTATAACATGACAAGGATTTCAATATGGGATGTTTAAAAAACGTAATAAGAGCAGTTGTAATAGTATTGGCTGTTGCGGGATTTTTATCACTTGGCGGAAAGGATTTGATTGCAAATTTGGTTTCAAATTATTTTAATCCGTCTCAGGATGTTATGATGCAAAGGGCTAAAAAGGTTGGCGATTTTTCAAATATAAATGATGAGTTTGAAATTGAAAAGGCAGCCGGCATTATGGGTTATAATGCTGTTGTTGCGGAACATAAGGCATCCGGTCAAAAAATGTTTGTAGTAGATTCAAAAGATAAAACAATAATAACAAAAGCCGATTTGCGTTCTGATAATGTAGAAGAAAAATTGCAAGCAGCTTTGAAAAAAGTAAAATATCAGGCAATATCTGTTGATGATATAAAAGTTACCAAACGTGGAACTATGTATTCATACGGAGAAGAAGTTCCATATATAAAATTTGAAGCGAAAGTAAAAAAGCTTCCGATTGGTGACATAGGCGGTATAGTTTCTGTTGCCGATTCAAACGGAGAACCGAGAATATTGATATCAGCAAACGAAAAAAACAAATATTCTCAATTGATATCAGATGAGTTCTTTAAAAAAATTAAATAATTGACAATTAAATAGTATAATAGAGATTTTTGCCGAAGTGGTAAGGACTCCGAAAATTTAATTAAGTATAAAATTTTTGGAGGGTTTGAACGAAAGTGAAAA
>CACYCU010000089.1 GCA_902772945.1 uncultured bacterium
AATTTGAGACTAAAAACCCCAAAAGAGTTATTTGTCCGGATTGTTTGTATCCTGATAAAAACATGATGATTTCTGCATCGAATGAAGATACCCCTTCTCAAACACCCGAAGAACCTTTAAATGGTTATAGTGCCGGCGGAGAAGAAGCTCCCAGATATTACAGCGCGGGAGGGGATGGTGAACAGCCTCGATATAACAGGCCTCAGCAAAACAGACGTCCGTTTAATAACAGAAATAACAACAATCGTCAAGGCGGCGGTTACAACAATCGTAACAACTACGGAAATCGTCCGCAATACAACCGTCAAGGCGGTTTTAACAGAGGTCAACAGCAAGGCGGCGGTTACAATAATAACAGATTTGGCAACAGAAGACCGCAGCAAGGCGGATTTAACAGAGGACCTCAGCAGCGTCGCCCGCAAATGAAAAAAGCACCTAAACAGCTTTTGGTTAGTAAGGAGCAATTAGAACAAATTGAATTGCTGTATAAACAAATGCTTCCATTACCAAATCCGGATTGTCATGAAGTTATCGGTGAAAAAATCGGTTTAGAGCCAAGAAAAGTTTTCTTTGGTATTAATTTGGTAAGACAGAAAATGATGCTTCCGAAATTGCCATTCCCAAAACGCAAACTTGCAATATCACCGGATCAACTTTTTGCTATAAAGAATTTGTATGAACCATTGCTTCCGCTTCCTCCGATTGGTTGTCACAAAATTATTGCAGCACAGTTAAAAATGGATGAATGGCGAGTTCACGTAGGCATTGGTCTAATTCGTTCTCAAATGGGACTTGGCAGATGGAATGAAGACAGGCCGGATATTCCGGAAGAATTTAAGAAAAAAGAAACTGTTGAAAAACCAAAAAGAGGCAGAAAGAAAAAGACAGAAGAAAATGAATAAATATGTTTCTGTCGGTAAAATACTTAATTTTCACGGGATTAAAGGAGAAGCTAAAGTCGGATTCACCAAAAATCAAGAAGATTTTTTCTGCTCACTAAAGTCTGTTTTTATAAAAGTCGATAATGATTATAAATTATTAAAAATTCAATCTGTAAGATTGAATAAATCATATGCTCTTGTAAAATTTGAAAATATTAATTCTATAAATGATTTAATTCCATATAAAGGAGCTTTTTTATACGTTGAAGAAACAACTATACGAGAAGCATTAGACGAAGACGAATTTTTAATAGATGAACTTGTCGGATTATCGGTTTTTGATCAGAACGACAAAAAACAAGGCTTTGTTGTGGGCGTTTCAAATAACGGAGCAAGCGATCTTCTCTCTGTAAAAACAAATTCAAAAAAAATTGTACTTATTCCATTTGTAAAAGCAATAGTTACAGATGTAAGCATAAAAAATAAAAAAATTGTTATCAATAATATAGAAGGGCTCTTAGAATGATATTCGATGTTATGACGTTATTTCCTGAAATGATAACAGATTCTCTAAATCATAGTATTATGAAAAGAGCTTTGGAAAACGATATCTTTACCGTAAATACGATTAATCCGAGAGATTTTACCTTAGATAAACACAAAAAAGTTGATGACACACCATATGGCGGTGGTGCTGGAATGGTTTTAATGGTTCAACCTTATGTAGATGCCTATAACAGCATTAAAAAATTCCCAAATTCTGTAACAGTAATGCTTTCACCACAGGGAGAACCGCTTTGCGACGAAACTGTAAATGAATTAGCAAATTATGACCAAATTATATTGATGTGCGGTCATTATGAAGGTTTTGACGAAAGAATTCGAGAAATAATCAAACCCAGAGAAATATCCATAGGCGATTTTGTACTAACAGGAGGTGAGCTGCCTGCATTATGCATAATTGATGCTGTCAGCAGAAAACTTGACGGTACTTTAGGAAAAATAGAATCTGCAGATGAGGATTCTTTTTCTAACGGACTTATTGAATATCCGCAATACACAAAACCCAGAGAATATATGGGATATAAAGTTCCTGAGGTTTTACTTAACGGAAATCATAAAGAAATAAACGAATTCAGACTTCAATTGAGCATAGAAAGAACAAAATTAAAGCGTCCAGATTTGTACAAAAAATGGATCTCTAATACTTGCGATTCAAATCATTGTAATGCCCAAAACCCAAAACATCTTTAAATAATTTTATTCCTGCATAAATTCCCAATCCGGCAGCTGATGCTTTACCTTTCCAGCCTTTTGCAAAACAAGCGCCGAGACCCAATCCAAATGGGATAACTTCATTTATTAGCATTTGTCCAAAACCTTTAAAATATCCGATAGCAGAATTTACAAAATGCCTGAAATTGCTATCCATTTCAAACTTATTGACAACTTTTTTCATATCGGAAGTGGTTGTACTCGGGCTAGACAAATATTGAGTATTGCTGAATGTTTTCATGCAAGCATCAGCATCTTTGCGTTTCGCATAACTGTCTGCCTGAAGTTTACCAACAATATGCGCATCATATCCTACAAGTCCCAAAGCTGTAATACCGGCACCTCTGGTAAGATATTTAGCTATATTTGGTTTTGAAAATATTTTGCTTATGCTCATATACTACACCTGTGATTGAGATTTTGTCTCAGTTTTTGTTTCTTTTTTTACTTCAAATTCTTTTTCTACTGGTTTACCAGACATCTTTAACAGAATTTCGCTTGCTTGAAGTGCGTCCTGTCCGTATCCGGACGGAGAATTTTGCATTTGTTGCAGAACATTAACAGTAAATGCATCTCCAGAAGCTATTCTTGAATTCAAGGCACTCATCGCCATCACTCTGATTGGAGTATGAGGATCTTGAAGCATTTTATTTACAAGAGCATTCAAGGCTTTGTCATCTTTTCTTGAATGATCTTCATCTAATCTTGCAATTACTTCTTTTGCACCCATCATACGAATTTCTTTATCTTGACTGTTTAAATAATTTTCAAGATTCATAATATATTCATCTGTTAATTGAACAATTTCTTTTTTTTCTGTTTTTTTGGAAGATGTACTTTCTGAAGAACTGTTAGAATTACTTAAATTGTTTGGAGCATTTTGACCGACAATACCATTAGGAGCTCCCCAATTATTTGTATAATACCCTGAAGGGTAGCAGCCTTGAGTTGCACCATAATTTGGTGCATTTACGTTATAAACCGGTGCTGTAGCACCAGGAGGTGTAACGGAAGGATTAAAAATCTGAATATTTACACCGGAATAGTTTGGCACAGAAACATTTTGACCTTGCTGCTGAGGGATTGTCTGCTGAACCGGCTGAGAAAATGTTTGCTGTGCAAAAGGATTTGATGCAACAGTTTGCTGACAATTTATATTTGGAATATTTTGCTGATTTACATAATTTTGCATAACTACCTACACATGTATATAAAGTATTTTTTAGCTTTAATATTGCTCTTATTTTAAGAAATATTAAGCAATTGTTTAAAAAATTACATGATATATATAATTAAAATATGGTCAGTTACGAAGAAAATTATTTAGCAAAGCGTCCGCAATCTCTGTGCAAAATGTGTGGTAAATGTTGCAGAATGGCTACGATATCTCAAAGTTATGAAGAAATAAAAAAACTTGAAGCCGAAGGACATCAAGGTGCTAAGGATTTTTTATCGATATTTGAGCCATATGAAAGTTTAGATCAAGCTCGTGAAGTTGACAAAGAAACCGTTGACAAAATAATAAATTTACACAAGCTTGATGGCAAATACAATGAGAATATGCGATTTTATCAGTGTAAATATATTCAAAAAGATAATTTGTGCGGAAGATATTTACAACGTCCTACACTTTGCAATCATTTTCCGTCATCACCTTGGGCTATAGTACCTGAAGGATGCGGTTTTGAAGGATGGCTTTTTTGGAAAAGAGAAGAAATTAAACAAAAAGTCAGAAAAGAAAAAGAAGAATTGCTGGAATTGGAACTTTTAAAAAAGAAAACTACCAATCAAGAAACTCTAAAAAAGATAGAGCTTGTAGAACAAAAATTAACAAGAAATATTAATTTGTATAAAGAATACGGTTCACAAGATTGGTAAATTTTAGCCCTTGCATCTTTGTTTCATGACCTGATATCAATACCGATTAACAAATACCCGCATCAATCTAACTAACGAGCATTTTATCTGCTTTTTTACGATAAAATTCGGTATTGATATTTAATTTTTCACCAATATTTAAGAGCATTTCAACAAACTTCTTGTTAGAAGCTCTGGTTGAACCACTTTCTAACACATCGCCAATTCTATGATAAATCTTTCCAAAATATGTATTCTGTGCTTCAGCAATATCAACTTCCAATTCTAAAGCCTCTATATTATCAAACAATTCTAAAACAACATCGGCCTGCTGAATTTCAAAACTATGAACAAGTCTGTTAATATTTTGAAGAACTTTTCGACTAAAAATTAGATTTGATTTACTTTTATCAAGTTTTATATCAATCTTTTTAGCTTCAAAATTCAAATCTCTGGCTTGCTGTATTGAATCTTCATCCAAAAAGCCATCAGAATTGACTACAATATCATTAAATTTGTGACTTAGTGCATACCCTGCAGATATTTTAAATTCATCGGGAATTTTTAAACCCAAACCTTGAAGATGATAAATTGATCCTTTACCTTCATCATACATATCTTTGTATATCTGAGCAAATTTTTCCAGCTTGCCGCGCAAAAGTATCTGCAATATTTTGCGTCTTTCCTCAATAAATATATCTTTCAGGGTAAAATATTCTTTTCCAAAGTATTCATCTAAAGCTCTTATTATTTCTGTTAATGGATTTAATAAGAATGATTTTATTAAATTTGATTTAATTTTATTAAATTCAACATCATCAGAATATTCCTTAATAGCACAATGGAAATCGCCTCCTGCATACTGCATTAACGCAAATATTAAATTGGATTTTTGCAAAGTTATCTTAGATTGAATTTCAATATTTCCAATTACAAATGTTGATGAACCTTTTTGAACTCTTTTATAAGCTTTTCTTGTTATTTTATAACAATAAACATCTTCTACATCTTCAAAATCCTGATAAAGTGATGTTAAAGCCCACAAACTTGCAACTTGTTTCTGAGTAACCACAGAAGGTTTTACAAAACGTTCAAAAATATCTTTTCCGGTTCCGTGTTCGGGCAAATTACTTTTTGCTTCGGATAAAATATTTAAGAAATTTTCTTCCAAATTCTTATCGGTAAATTTTGCAGCCAATTGCATTGATCTGGCCGCATACTTCATTATTTGAACAGTCTCTATTCCCGAAATTTCAGAGAAAAACCAACCGCAGCTTGTATACATCAACAAATTTTGACGTTGAATTTCAAGCAGTTCCATTGCTGAAACTTTTTCTTCATCTGATAAATCAGGTTTGAAATTTTCTTGTTGAAAACGCTTTACATTCTGTTCGCCTCGATCAAGTATAACATCTATATATTTATTTCTGACACTCCAAACATTGTCATTAAAATATTTTTGACCTTCTTTTTCAAATACAGGAATAAGTTCATCTCTCAAATAATCAAGAGCATCCCTCAGAGGTTTTCTCCATTTTTGATTCCAACCCGGATGACCGCCGGTTGAACATCCGCAATCTTCTTTCCATCGGCCTACACCATGGAAACAACTCCAACTTGAGGATTGTTTAATTTCGACCTCACATTCGCTTCTGTATTTGTCTAAATATTCTGCATAGTTAGTAATTTTAAATCCTTCATCTTTTGCTCTGATTTTCAAAACATAAGAAAGTGCCATATCACCAAATTTTGTATGATGTCCATAGCTTTCACCATCTGTTGCTATATTTATCAATTGAGGATAATTTCTGCAATCAGATACACCTTCTTTCAATCGTTTTATAAATTTATTTCCGTCTTTTAAAAGCTCATCAAAAGCAACAGAACGAGATATTGCACCGTCATAAAAGAATAAATCAATATATTTTCCCGGGGCTGATTTTATATTATACCTGTATGAACGGGCAGGATCAATATTTCCCCAGCTTACATCAGTCCAGTCTTTATCGTTTTTATCCTTGAATTTGTCAGCCTGATATGGAGAAAGAACAGTAAATTTTATTCCGTTTTCTTCCAAAATTCTCAGTGTGGCATCATCTACAGCAGTTTCTGCAAGCCACATTCCCTCCGGTCTTCTTCCGAAACGGTATTCAAAATCCCTTATTCCCCACTGAATTTGGGTTCTTTTATCCTCATCATTAGCAAGAGGCATAATTATATGATTATACACTTGTGCTATAGCATTTCCGTGCCCTGAATGTTCTGCTACACTTTCAATATCAGCTTTTATAATTCTTTCATAAGTAAGCGGAGCAAAATGTTCCATCCAAGAGAGCAAAGTAGGACCAAAATTAAAACTCATATGCTCATAATTATTAACAACATCAAGTATTTTGTTCCGACTATCTACAATTTTAGAAACAGAATTTGGGTTATAACATTCTTTATTTATCCTTTCATTCCAATCGTGAAAAGGTAAAGCACTATCCTGTAATTCAATAGCTTCTAACCACGGATTTTCTCTCGGGGGCTGATAAAAATGCCCGTGAATAGTCAAAAATACTTCATTATTGCTCATTATTTAACTCCAAAATTATTTATCTGTTTTTGGTTTAGAACTGATAACCTTGAATGATGCAACATCCATCCAAGCATCACCCAAAGCTGTTGAAAAGACTCTTCCTGAAAATTCAATAATATCACCTGAATTTAAATCGATATATTTTTCAGCTTCTGTTCTGCTGAGAAATATTTTTAATTCGGAAAGCGGAATATTATGATCCAATATATCAGGTCTTTGAATTAAAAAGGAAATATAGTTTTCTGAGCTTCTCATTGCCGGTCTGTAGTCCAAGCCAAGAGTTGAAAACTTATCAAATTTTGCCTTTATAGTTACGGTTTTGTTCAAATAAGCAGACGGTCTTGCTACAATACTTAAAGGATTAACCGTGTAAGAATTTTGACTGTTATTTATAAAATTTCTGTTAACTGTATTTGTTGACTGCAACAAAGAGCTCGCAGGTATAGGTTGTGATGCTTGGACAGTTACACCTGCTAATATAGCCATTATTAATAATAAAGATTTTATTTTATTCATTGAAATTCCCTCTCAAAAATATTCTAGCACAGTTTTTATTTTTTGTAACTACCCGAAAAAATAATTTTTGATATAATAAAAGTAAAAGAGGATAATTATGAAACTAAATGCCATGTCACCAATAGGTTATGCAATAGTAACAATAATAATCATCGGTTTTGGAATGATTATCAGCGCCCCGATGTTAATTAGCAACAAAAATGAAGAAACTCCAAGTCAATCTCCGTCATATAATCAAAGCAACGACAACATAGAAGAAGTTGAAAGAAGATTAAACGCCAGAATTGATGAAATATCTAACGATAAATACATTTGCACAATAGAAGGCGGACTTAATGACGACGGAATTGTAGTGCCTATTGATTCAAATAATCCTCCTGCAAAATTTGTTTTTGTATGTGAATATAAAAAATAATGTAAAAATATCTTTACAATAAATATATTAAAATCTTAAAAATTTTTATTAAAAAAAAGACCTCTATGAGGTCTTTTTTTTATTTTATTGTAAACTATTCAACTTCGATAGCGCTTACCGGGCAAGAATCAGCAGCTTCTTTTACACAATCCATATTGTCTGCTACTGCTGAATCATTAACTTGTGCTACACCATCTACTGAGAATACAGCGTCACAAATAGATTCGCAAGCGCCGCATCCGATACAAGAATCGTTAACTTTTACTGACATTTTAATTTCTCCTTATATATTTTGATATACATTGCGAAATATTCGCAAGTTCATTTTAATATAAAACTTTTTAAATTTCAATCGGTAAGATGTTCTTTTACAATTTTTGCAACATAATCAAATCCGAAAATTTCTCCCAAATCTTTGGCACAAAGCCGTTTTGAATATATTAACACGGGAACTTTTTCTCTTGTATGGTCAGTTCCTTCAACAGTTGGATCACAGCCGTGATCTGCTGTTATTATAAGAACATCATCAGGGCGAAGTTTTGCACAGATTTCTGAAAGTTTCCTATCGAAAAACGAAAGGGCCGATGCGTAACCGTCCACATTATTTCTGTGTCCG
>CACYCU010000090.1 GCA_902772945.1 uncultured bacterium
TCAAATGTGGGGTGAATATAAATATTACAACCCTTCAAGGTTTATTGAAGAAATTCCGCACAACTTGCTTAATCCGATTGGATTTGAAGGTAGTACATCTGAATCTTCAACATTTAAAAATGCAGTATCTAAAGTCAAAACTGGAAAGAGTGATTTTTCGTATTCTGCAGCGCAATCGGACAGCTATGGTTATGTTAAACCATCAACAGGTTTTGGTAAAGGTTTTATTGCTCCGACAAAAGGACTTGCTACAGGAAATTCCCAAAGCGACAGAAAAAAACAAAATTATTATGAACAGCCTAAACGTACCCCGAGCCGAACAATTCTTGTTAAATCAAAGGCTAACAAAGAACGAGATGAACAAAGAACAAAAGAATTTTTTAAAGATAATGCTATAAAAAGAATGCTTGAAGAACGCAGAGCAAAAGAACAGCTTCAACAAGAACTGGAAGCTGCTCGCCAAAAGAAAATGGAATCCGCTCAAGCTGTTGAATATATTTTTAACGAAGGCGAAAGAGTTTTTCATGACAAGCTTGGTGTAGGACATATTAAGAGCGTTGAACAAATTGGCGATAGCATGATGTATACAATTGATTTTGGTAAGCAAGGCGTGAAAGCTATGGATGCAGCTTATGCAAGACTTAAAAAGTTCTAGTCGTTCTCTTAGCTACAACACAAATTTACTTTATTTTCTTTGCAGTTCCTCATTTGCTTCGCCCATACTTCTGCAAACAGGGCTTCTTGGATTTACTCCACGCTCACAAAGCCTCAACTTTTTGACTTTGTCAAAGCAGTTTCGGTTTGTTCGCTATCCGGACTCGTTTCACTCCGTCCGTCCGCAAATCCGCAAAAAAAAGCTATGTACGAAGTGCATAGCTGTTGATTAGGGATATGTGTATCTTAGTTCTCTAAGGAGTATGGTTATATACTAGCAGATGAAATTTGAAATTAAATCATAAAAATGTATGATTTGTGATATAATATTTTTATGTTTGATAATTTGAGTGAAAAATTACAGAATATTATTAGTCAGACAAGGGGCAAAGAATTAACTCAAGACAATATGCAAGAAGCTTTGCGCGAAATTAGGCGCGCCCTTTTGGAAGCTGATGTAAATTTGCGTGTCGTAAAAGCTTTTATCTCATCTATTAAGGATAAAGCAGAAGGCGAAAAAGTTCTCGAAGGTGTTGATCCATCTCAACAACTGATAAAAATTGTCCATGACGAACTCGTTAATCTCTTAGGTAAAGAACAAAATCCGCTCGATTTTTCAGGTAATCCAAACATTATTATGATGCTTGGTTTACAAGGGTCAGGTAAAACAACATCTTCAGCAAAACTTGCGGTTAAATTGAAAAAAGAGGGCAGAAATCCTCTGCTAGTTGCCTGTGATGTGTACAGACCAGCTGCAATTTCTCAATTACAAACACTTGGACGTGAAATTGAAACAGAAGTATTTACAATTCCTGATAATAAGGATGTGCAAGTTATTGTTCAAAATGCTATTAATTATTCAAGAGAAAACGGTTTTAATACTATAATTCTTGATACAGCAGGACGTCTGCAAATAGACACTGATATGATGGCAGAATTGCTATTAATAGACAGAATTTTTAAACCAAATGAAAAATTGCTCGTTATAGATGCTATGACAGGACAAGAAGCTGTTAATGTTGCAGAAAACTTTGATGCTCAACTGGGCTTAACAGGATTAGTTTTAACAAAACTTGATGGTGATAGCCGTGGCGGATCCGCCTTAAGCGTGTCTTATTGTACTGGAAAACCAATAAAGCTGACAGGTACCGGAGAAAAACTAAATGCACTTGAAGATTTTTATCCGGAGCGCATGGCAACAAGAATTCTCGGCATGGGTGATATTGTTTCTCTTGTTGAGCGTGCTCAGGAGGTTTTTGATGAAAAACAAGCTCGTGAACTTGAAGAAAAAATGTCTAAAAACAATTTTTCATTTAATGATTTTTTGAAAATGCAAAAACAAATGAAAATGTTTGGTTCGATGGACCAAATTTTAGGAATGCTTCCGGGCATGAATATAAGTAAAAATGATAGAGAAAAACTTTCACATGAAGGGGATAAACAATTTAAAAAGATGGAAGTTTTTATATCAAGTATGACTCCTGAAGAACGTAACAACCCTGATTTATTAAATACAAGCCGTAAAAAACGTATCGCAAAAGGATGCGGTATGGATTTGGCAGAATTGAATACTTTTTTAAAACAGTTTGAACAAATGCGTATGATGATGAAGGGTATGACAGATATGAAATCGATGTTTAAAGGCGGGATGCCTGATTTCAGCCGCATGGGAAATATGGGTGGTCTGGGCGGATTTAAAGGTAAGCTTGGAAAGCATGCTATGAATAAAGCAATGAGTATGATGAGAAGGTTCAAATGAGAGAAGAATTATTATCGATTATTGAAAAAAACAGCAGAATAGGATTAAAAGATTTGTCTGCAATGCTTGGCAAAAATGAAATTGATGTTGCAAATGAAATAGCAAATCTTGAAAAAGACGGGGTAATTTGCGGATATCACACTCTTATTAATTGGGAAAAAACATCTATAGAAAAAGTTACAGCTTTGATCGAAGTCAAAGTAACTCCACAAAGAGGCCAAGGATTTGATAGAATTGCTTCA
>CACYCU010000091.1 GCA_902772945.1 uncultured bacterium
GGGTGATGTTGTATGATTTATAACATAAAATTTTGATTTAAACAAACCTCTGTTAGGAGATTGAACTGCACTGGCAAAAGATGAATGAACCGTCTGTGCAAGTTCTATACTTTCTTGATGATAATAATGAGTTTCAACACCTGTGATTTCCGGCCTTACACTGGAATTTACATGAATACTTACAAATATATCCGGATTAAAGCTCTCACTTATATCAACTCTATCCTCCAATGACACAAATGTGTCATCAACTCTGGTCATCTTTACATCATAGCCCTTCTGTTTAAGAATTTTTTCAACTCTCTTTGAAACATCAAGTGTAATATCTTTTTCTTTGACATTTCCGCCAATAGCACCGGCATCTTTTCCGCCATGACCGGCATCTATAACAACAGATTGTTTTCCGGATTTTGCTCTGCGAATTACATTTGCAATTTCCTCATTCATATTTATTGAAGGTTCTTCGACTTTTGCCGGTTTCTTTTTAACTTGTTTTACCGTAACTTTCAAAGTTCTTGCATCAGCTCCGAGATAAGTGCTTACAATCGCATCCTGTTCCATAGGAATTGTTAATTTTAGTCCAACCTTAGGCATCAAATCGATTTTAGCATCTTCAAAAAAAGTATTTGAAAAAGTTGTTTTAAAATTGTCGTCATTGTATTTCGCCACATTATATAGATAAAGAATTAATTTATCATTATATCTGTCCAAGCCATGAACTATATGAGCCTCAAATTTTAAAACCATTGATTCTGTTAAAGAATCCGTTTTTTCTTTGCTATAACCGTTTATATTGCTTGAATTGCTATATAACGTTGAATTGTTCAGTTTTTTATAATTTGCAATAATTAAAGATTGGTTGTCGCTTGAATATATCGGAATATAATCACTCACATCCTCAGTTGTAATGACAATTCGGGCTTTATTTACAGAAAATTGTCCTATTTTTACTGATTCAGATTCGTTAATTTTTATTTCACGATTACGCAATTTTGTATCAACAAGAGTGTTAGGCAAATCGTAAACAATTCTTGAAGGATTTTGCAAAATCAAAGGTCTCTCTACAGTTACATTACCAAACCCGTTTAATAATATACCATTTTGTTTTGTACTAATATTATTCAAATAAAATTTTGTATTCAACTTGAGCTCTTTTTTTGCAAAAACTTGTTCTGCAGAAGAATTAAAGGCATCTTGAATTTGTCCTACTATGCTGTCATTTGATGAAACCGGCATTGTAACTGTCAAATACTCATAAAAATCACTTGATGAAGAATGCTCGTCACGGTAAGTGTTTTGATAATATGAATTGGTGCAAACAGCATTGTTTTTTAACTTTATAATTATATTATTTTTTACTCTGAAAAATTTTATATTTGAAGGATTAAATCCCTTTTCATAATAAATAACAACACGAACCTTGCAAGGATTGTTTGAAAATTGATTTATTTTGACCTCTTTTATAGAGCCTGAATTAAAAATCCAATCAACTTTTGGAATAGTAATAATCGTAGAATCCAAATCGAAATATGCTCTGTCTTCAAGTTTCACGAGTTTTATGTTTTCCGTGATTGGCAAAGCCGAGTCGTTAGCAGAAATAACAATCATTGAATTTGAGGTGTCAAAATTTGCATCCGTAATTTTGAACAGTTCATCAGCACTTACTTTAGAGGTAAATGAAACAAAAAAAGCCAAGATTAATATTAAAATTAGAACAAATTTTTTCATAGATTTCCAATTTATATTATATAACCATTGGCAAAAGGTATCAAATTGTTACAATTTAATTAATAAGCTTTAATTTTACAGCTATATATATAGCATTAGTCCTGTTTCTTGCTTTTAATTTTTTTAATATCATGGCTATATATGCCTTTACGGTATGAATACTTATATACATAAGTTTACTTATTTCAGAATTTTCATAGCCCAAAGCAATATAACCAAGCAGCTCAATTTCTCGTTCAGTCAAAACTTCCATAATATTTTCAGAATAACATATTTTGCTTGTTGTTTTTTAATAATACTTCCTATTTTTTAAAATGCAGGTAAAAACTTGAAAAAAAATCTTTTTAAGATAGAATAGTTGATGTAGCAGATAAGCGCGTGTAGCCCAGCTGGATAGAGCGTTTGGCTACGAACCAAAAGGTCGGGGGTTCGAATCCCTCCACGCGTAAATAAAAAA
>CACYCU010000092.1 GCA_902772945.1 uncultured bacterium
TACAAGACAATTGCTATCTAAAAGATCCCGAAGCGTCTGAACTTGAGGCAAAATTATTCTTCCTTTCGGCGCTTCTTTATCAATCGGCACAACCATTATTACAGTACCTTTTTCAGGAACCAAATCTCCGGCAATTTTTGGAGGATTGATATAATCATCTGGCAAAAGGTTTATAACTGCCTGTTTAAATTTAGGAATAATATTATTATCCGATATTGCCGATGTTACAAGAATTCTGTCATTCTGAATCCGCAAATTTTGAAAATCTTGAGTCAAAGCTTCAAAATAGGAACTTTTATCATCTTGAGAAATGTGAAAAATCTCATTATTTCTAAAATCTTTTATTTGCTCACACTTATTAAACAAAACAATATAAGGAATATCCAGTTCAACAAATTTTTTAATCAACTCTTTTTCATAATTATCAAAATTATCAGGTTCACATACAACTACACCGATATCAATTCTATCAAGAGTCTTCAATGTCTTTTCAGTACGTTGTTTTCCCAATTCTGATTTGTCATCAAGTCCTGCCGTATCAAAAAACGTAACAGGTCCTATCGGCAATAATTCCATAGACTTTTCAACAACATCAGTAGTAGTCCCTGCAATATCAGACACTATAGAAACATCTTGCCCTGTAATTTTATTAATTAGCGAAGATTTTCCGGCATTGGTTTTGCCAAAAAACCCGATGTGTAAACGGTTTTGTTTTAATGCTTTCATATAATCATTTTATAATAAACAAAAATATATTTTATAAGTTTTGTAAAACATTAATAGAAATATGGTCAATTTATCAATCCAAAATTTCTTAATAATATTATGGGAAATAAAGGGGAAAATATTTATGAAAAAATTCGGAGCTATTTTGTTATCAATTATTAGCGTAATTACACTTTTGGCAAGTTTGAACTTTAACACAATAACTGATAATAAAAACTTTTTAAGCATTGACTGCATAAAAAAACAGGAACTTAATCTTTTACATATAAAAACTAAAAAATGTAATATAATGAATCCAAACAGAAAAAGAACTTGTTAAATTTTTTGCATAAGAAAGACCGCCGAAGCGGTCTTTTTAACATTTTGGTAAATTTTTAATTTACTAACCACGAATACCGAGTTTTTTAACTAATTCTCTGTATCCGTCCAAGTTTCTTGATTTCAAGTAAGATAACAATCTTTTTCTTTTACCTACCATCATCAAAAGGCCTCTTTTAGTTGCGTAATCATTTTTGTTAGATTTCAAATGTTCAGTCAACTCAGAGATTTTCTTGCTCATCATAGCAACTTGAACTTCAGTAGAACCGGTATCTTTAGCATCTTTACCATACTTTTTAACAATTTCTTGCTTGTTTTTAAGATTCATGTTAATTTCCTTTTCTTGTTGAGTGATTATTGGCGTAAGCACTCTACAAACATGAATCATAATATATCAAAAAAAAATTGCAAGGGGGTATTTATATAGCTCTATGAGCTAAATATGATGCTATAGATAAATATATATCCGCATCTAAATCAGCTGTTTTATAGTTCTTTTCAGCTTTATCAACCAAGCCGTTTTCATAGTCGCTTTCAGAATTTGCATATCTTTTTTGAATTTTTTCTAATTCGGCTTTTAATGTTGTTCTTTGACCTTTTGCAACCTGATACTTAGCCCAAGCTTCTTCAAATTCGGCTTGTTTTTCTTCATAACGTTTTAATAGCAATTCAACAAATTCTTTGCTTGGGTTTCTGCCTTGCAATATGCCTTCAATTTCACTTGCTAATGCTGCATTTTTAACATTTGGCAATTTTGCCAAAATTTCTTCCACTTCTTTTGACTTAACAGATTGTTCTTTTTTCATTGGATTTGTACAAAAAGACCACGCTGAAGAGGTTTTCAAGGCCCGCATAAAATATGCATCATATGACATAGTTTTGCCTAAGGGGCTTGAATAAAACTGCTCCTTTGACATTATTCCCTGATTTTGATTTACGTCATATACCATAGCAATCCTTTAATTTTATACTCTTTTATATATAAAGTATTTACTTGTTAAATAATTGTCTTTTTTGTAAAGAAATATTAACGTGCAACATTTCTTAAATTTTTAAAATAACTGTTTAACATTTCATTGCATTCATTTTCCATAATTCCGCCATAAACTTGCAATTTAGAATTTGCAACAGAGCGCAAATCAATTTTTGAACCGAATGCACCATAATTTAAATCATATGAACCAAAATAGACCGTTTTAATTCGCGAATTAAGAATAGCCCAAGCACACATAGGACAAGGTTCAAGGGTAACATACATATCACAATCATCCAATCTCCAGCGTCCAAGTTTTTGTTCAGCTTCCCGAATTGCAAGGATTTCTGCGTGCGCAGTCACATCGAGATTTTGTTCTTTACGGTTGCAGGCTGCTGCAACTACCAAGCCGTCTTTTACAATAACAGCACCTACAGGAATTTCGCCTTTTGCCTGCTTTGCAAGTTCAATTGCGCGTTTCATTTTATACCTTCTTTTGAAAGCTTAAGGGTAATTTCAACACAAAAGCCGCAAGTTTCATCACTGTGAAGGACAATTTTTCCGTTCATTGCTTCAATCAAACCTTTTACTATAAACAAGCCCAGGCCTGTACCTCGGGTTGTTCTTGTTGTGTTGTCATCAAGACGAATAAATTTTTCAAACAATTTTTTTAATTTTGCTTGAGGAATAATTTCACAATCATTTTTTACAAAAATTTTAGCTTTATTTTTTTCCGGATATGCTTCAACTATAATCTTTGAGTCTTCGGAAGCATATTTTGCAGCATTTTCCAACAGATTTGCAAACACTTGAATTAGGCGGTCTTTATCTGCTTCAATAAGCGGGAAATCCTCAGCTACTTTAAAAATTATTTCTTTATTTGCTTTGTTTTTAATTAACAGACGAGATTCTTCCAAAACTTCAGGAAGCCAGACATCTTCTGTAATAGTTTTAAGCCTCATGCCCTCGATATCCGGAATTGTAAGCAAATCTTCAATTAATCTTTTCAACCTTTCAGATTGTTCTTTAATTATTCTAAGCGATTTTTCTTTTGTTTCTTCATCAATAATTATATCTTGGCGCATTAACCTTGATGTATAACCTTGAATACTCGTCAAAGGTGTTCTTAATTCATGGCTTACTGTATCAATTAAGTTTGATCTGAACTCATTTAATTGTTTTAATTCAACATTGTTTTTCTTTAACTGTTTATATGATTTGTGGATTTCATTTGCCATCCTGTTAAATTCAAACGCCAAAAATATAATTTCGTGCGGAGTAAACGCAGTCGTCAAAAGCCTTATTTGTCTTTCATAATTACCTTTTGATATTGCTATAATCCCTTTAAACAATTGCCTTATATTGATATAAAGATAATATGTATAAATTCCGATTACCAAAATTATTGCAAGCGCAGCTATCAGACAAGATAAGATTATTTTTAAACTGTTATTTGTAATAGCTTTTTTTGTAATTTTTTCAGTTGTATTAACAATAATAGTTATATTTGGATTTTCTTTAGAAACATAAACCAAAGGTTGATTTTTTACATCACCAAAAATAACAGGAGTTTGTTTTTTCAATTTTTGCGGAAGTAATGCTATAGTTTTCTTAAAGGCTTCTTCACTGTAATTATGCTCTGCAATAAGATTTCTATTGCTTCCAATCACATAAATTTGTCTTTTTTCATCAGGAAGTGAACGAAACAATTCATCTCTCATCGCGGAAATTTTGTATGTTGCCACGAGGAAATTTCCGTCTGAAAGTTTATAAGGAACTGTAGCTTTTTTGTTTTCTCTGTTTTTAATTTTGATATCTTCAAGTTGTTTTTCATCAGCAATACTCAAATCATCACAGTCGAAAAGAGTTTTTTCAACACTATCAAGATATTTTTGTTTTGCACTTTTTCCAGGGAAATATTTTAAAGAAACAGCAACCTGCTCAAGGCTGTTATTAACGGTTTTGTTGAAAAAATCTATTTCATCCGAAACCATATTTGCTATTAAAACAGCAGATTCTCTAAGTTGATGTCTCATTGATTGTTGGTTAATATTATTGATAATAAAACCGCTTATCGACATCGGAATTATTACCGCAAAAAAGAAAACTATAGCAATCTGTTCAACTATTTTTAGGTGTTTATTAAACATTAATCTTCCCCAAAAGGAGTTAGCTTATAACCGACATTTGTAACCGTATGCAAATATTTTGGATGTTTTGTATCCGGTTCAATTTTGTTTCTCAAACCGCCAACATGAACCCTTAGCATTCTAACATCTTCATTGCTTTCATATCCCCAAACTTCATCTAACAATGTTGCAAGAGTAACCGGATTGTTAAAATGCTGCATAATACAATACAAAATCTCAAATTCAGTAGGGGTCAATTTTACTTTTTTATTTACAACAACTGCCTCAAGCGTTTCCGGAAAAATTTCAATATCCCCAACCTGTAAAATTTCATCAGAAAGAGATGTTTTGTCTTCGACCTGATTTCGCCTTAAAAGCACTCTAATTCGCAGCAAAACTTCTTGAATATCAAACGGCTTGACGAGATAATCATCCGCACCGCAATCAAACCCTTCTGTTTTATCATCAATCGTACCTTTTGCAGTTAACATAAGAATTGGAATAGAAAGTTTTGCTCTTCGAATATTTTTGCAAACATCAAAACCGTTCATTTTCGGCATCATAACGTCGAGCAAAATTAAATCATAAGTATTATTCAAAGCCTTATTCAGACCTTCCATACCGTCAGATGCAGTATCTACAAAATATCCGCTAGCCCTGACATCAAACTCCAAAAGTTCTCTAATTTCATCATCATCATCAACTATTAAGATACGCTTTTCGTTCATAGACTAATTCTATAAAAATTTAGAAATTTTAGCAATTGATTATAAAGAAATTTGAATAATATTATCTTAATTATTTTATCATATTAAAAAATCTACTATATAAGTGCCCTGATTTAAGCTATTATTTTTTATTTTATAACACCTTGTTTGCTTACATTCAAAACATAAAGATCTTGATTAATTTTATTAGGCGCTTTTAGACCGTTTACATCCATTAATACAGGATAAGATGTACCATCGGATTCCATAAA
>CACYCU010000093.1 GCA_902772945.1 uncultured bacterium
CGAAAAGGGTTTAATAACATAATCATCAGCACCTAATTCCAAACCTGTAATTCTTTCAGATACGTCACCGAGAGCTGTCAAGATAATGATAGGAACATCAGATGTTCTTCTGATCTCTCTTGTAACTCCGTATCCGTCCATCTTTGGCATCATTACGTCCAATACAACTAAATCAGGATTATATTTATTAAATGCATTTACAGCTTCTTCACCGTCTTGAGCTGTATATACATCATAACCAACCATTTTTAATCTTGTTTCAAGAATCCTTCTTATACTAGCTTCGTCATCAGCAAGTAATATTCTTTGACGATCTTCGTTCTCAGCTGCCATTTCTGTGTTTTCGGTCATACCCATTTCCTTTGCTAAATAATTAATACACTTTACAAATAATATTACAAATTATTTATTTTTATAAATTTTCTTTAATATTTGTACATCTATCTTAATGCATTTAAGAAAATTTTGCAAGTACTTTTTTATTTGGATTTTAAAATTATTTGTTTAAATTTTTCTAAATCTTCCGCTGTGTCAATACCAACAGGTACAAAATTAACAATTGACGTTTTTATTTTCATTCCGTTTTGAAGTGCTCTCAATTGTTCTAAACTTTCGCTCATTTCATATGATGTTTGAGGCAATTCTGTCATCTTTATTAATGCTTCTCTTTTGTAACCGTATATACCCAAATGTCCGTAAAAATCGGATTTACCTTCATTTCGCTCGTATGGAATTTTTGCTCTTGAAAAATACAAGGCATAGCCATTAATATCTCTTATGCACTTTACAAGATTTGGGTTTTCTGCTTCTTTTGGAGAAATCTTTCTTATTAGAGTTGAAATATCAGCAGTTTCATCTTCTTGAACATTTTTAGCTACTTCGTCGATACTTTCTGGTTTTATTAAAGGTTCATCACCTTGTAGATTAACAATATATTTAATTTCCGGATGCCTCATTACAACTTCTTTTATTCTGTCAGAGCCGCATTTGTGTGCAGTAGAGGTCATTTCAACATTCCCGCCAAATTTTATTACTGCGTTATATATTCTTTCATCGTCAGTGGCTACAATAATTATATCAGCTGTTTTTGCTAATTGTGCTTTCTCATAAACCCACTGGATTATCGGTTTGCCGCCAACTTCAATTAAGGGTTTTCCCTCAAGTCTTGAGGAACCGTATCTTGCAGGTATTATTATTGCTGTTTTATTCATTTTAATTCGCCTTTCTAACTACAAATGAAGTCCACTGATCCTGATGAATTTCTTCAACAATATCAAGTTTATTGGTATTTATTGCGTCAATTACCACTGATTTTTTCTCGTCAAGAATACCTGATAGTGACATTATTGCGTTAGTTTTCATAATATTCCTTAAATCAGGCATAATTTCTGCTAAAATATGATGCAAAATGTTTGCGCACACAAAATCAAATTTTTCTGTAATTTTGTCTGCTGTATTTAACTCAAATACACATTCTACAGAATTTTTTTGAGCATTTTCTACGGCTACATCAATTACTGATTCATCATTATCACATCCGTAAACATAGCTTGCGCCAAATTTCTTCGCGCAAATTGCTAAGATACCTGATCCCATCCCAATATCTGCCATTTTTGCGCTTTGTGGCATGTATTTTTCTATTGCTTTTAGGCAAAGTTGAGTTGTTTGATGAGTTCCTGTTCCGAATGCGCATCCGGGTTCAAGTCTTATAACAACTTCTCCGGATTTTTCTTTGTAATCAATCCAATCCGGAACGATAACGATTTTGTCAGTAACTCTTGTGATGTCCCATTTTTCTTTCCATTTTTTAGACCAATCTTCATTAGGTTTTTCGGAAAAAACGAATTCCCAACTGCCTAAATCTTCGTCTGAAAAGCCTCTTGATTTTAAGAGTTCCCGCTGATTTTTTATAATTTTAGCGAAATTAGATTCTGAAACAAGTTCTGGATGGCTGCCGTCTAAAAAAACCTTCAAAGTTCCTTCTGTTGTAGAAATCATTTCCAAGTCTTTGTATGTTTCTTCTGCAAGAATTACTCCTTCACAAGGAAAATTTTCAAAAAAGAAGTCAGACATCAAATCTTCTATTTCAGGATTGATTTTTATTTGAAGTTCGTAATAATTATCTTGCATAAATTTTACCTTGTCGGCAAATTCGACCAACTACCGAGCAACCGGAGTACATGTTACGGTCTGTCATGCCGGCATTTCCAAAAACATACCCATTTTTCTAAATTTTTCGTATCTAGATGTTTTTAATTCAGTTTTTGACATTTTTGATAATTCATCTAAGCTGTCTAAAATAGTTTTTTTCATATTAGCGGAAATTTCTGCATAGTCTTTATGGGCACCGCCTGTAGGTTCTAAAATTTCGCCATCTATTATGTCAAATTTGAGCAAATCTTTAGCAGTTATCTTAAGCGCTTCTGCAGCTTCTGCTGATTTTGAAGCATCTCTCCATAAAATAGATGCACATCCTTCCGGTGAAATTACTGTATAGTAAGCATGCTCAAGTAAGAATACTTTATTAGCAACGGCTAAACCTAAAGCGCCTCCGGAACATCCTTCTCCTGTTATTATTGCAATAACCGGAACTTCCAGTTTTGCCATATCTCTTAAGTTTACAGCAATAGCTCCGCCCTGGTTCGTTTCTTCTGCACTAATGCCAGGATATGCACCCGGTGTGTCTATAAGAGTAACTATCGGTAAACCGAATTTATTTGCATGCTTGAACAATCTGAGTGCTTTTCTGTATCCTTGAGGCTGTGGCATTCCAAAGTTGTATTCAAGGTTTTCTTTTGTAGATTTACCTTTCATTGTACCTATTATCATAATTGGTTTGCCGTCAATTTTTGCAATCCCGCCGATAATTGCCCTGTCGTCCATGCCTTCTCTGTCACCGTGGAATTCTACAAAATCTTCGCACATGTTGTTTACAAAATCCAAAAAGTTTGGTCTTTCCGGATGTCTTGCTATTTGAAGCTTTTGAGATGGTTTAAGGTTTGAGTATAATTCTTTTTTATAATCTTGTGCCTGTTGCTCAAAAGTTTCTATTTCTTTATTAAGATCCATACCTGACTCCAAACTGATTTTTTTAAGTTCTTCGATTTTTTCTTGTATTTCCATTATTGGTTTTTCGAATTCTAATACTGCTACCATTATGCGCCTCTTTTCGTATGCATTTCAAGAATTTTGCCAAGGGTATCTCTCAAATCTTTTCTGGCAGAAACAATGTCTACCTGCCCGTATTTCAATAAATACTCTGCGGTTTGAAAGTCTGAAGGCAATTTCTGACGGATTGTCTGTTCAATAACTCGTCTGCCTGCAAATCCAATTCTTGCGCCTTGTTCTGCAATGATAATATCTCCCAGCATACCAAAGCTTGCTGTTACTCCGCCAAAAGTCGGCTCTGTTAGAAGGTTAATATATAACAAGCCTTCATCGTCAAGTCTTGAAACAGCGCAAGATGTTTTGGCCATTTGCATTAGACTTAATGCACTTTCTTGCATTCTGGCTCCGCCTGATGAGGTGATTGCAAGAACAGGAAGTCTTTCTTCTATAGCTTTTTCAATGATTCTTGTAACTTTTTCTCCGACTACGCTGCCCATAGAACCGCCCATAAAATCAAAATCCATTACTGCCGTTGCGACTTTGTGACCTTCTATAGATGCTATACCTGTTACGACAGCTTCTGTTAAATTCGTTTTCTTTTGAGCTTTTTCGATTCTGGATTTATAGCTTTCTGTGTCTGTAAATTCCAAAGGGTCAGTAGGCTTGATTTCATTAAACAATTCTTCAAAAGAGCCTTCGTCAAAAAGCTGGTTTATTCTTTTTCTGACATTTATTCTAAAATGGTAATCGCACAAAGGGCATACCATATCATTTTTTTCTAAATCTTCTTTCAATAATTGCGCATCGCAGTGTACACACTTGACCCACAAATCAGGGTCCATATCAACTTCTATTTTTCCCTCAAGTTCTCGACGCTGAATTTGAGCTTGTTTTCGTTTTTCAAACCAATCTTGAACTGTCATATTTATCCCTATCAATCTAATAATACAAAAACATTATACTCAAAAAATTTTGAATATCAATTTTTAACCAAAATAATTAATATTAGTTGATATTAATGTTTTTCTCTGAAAAATTTTTTCATATCTTCTGAAATATGTACATTTTGCAATGACATATGATATTTGTGCAGATTTGCAATAGCTTCTTGTTCTTCAAGAAGATCTCTGCTTTTTATTTTTATGGAAGATTTTACTTTTTCAAATTCGGTAGGTGATTTTTTATCTATAAATTTAGCAATAATTTCATCGATATTACTGCCGCCAATTCCGTATTTTGATGCAACTTCAGATGTCGTCGCACCTTGAGGAAGGGTGTAGAGCCAATTTACAGTTAATTTGTCTCCTTGCGATATGCTGTTTACTCCCTTTTGATGAGGAGTATACATTATATCCGCTGGGTTGTGGCTGTGCCCAAGACCTACAGCATGTCCGATTTCATGCAATATTGTATGATAAACTTCTCCCTCATCCATATAATCGGCATGGACTATTCCTTCTGTTAAACCTATAGCGACTTCTGCACCGTATAATCTGTTGGATGCATCATAATTAAAATAGCAGTGTCCGAGAGCTTTTCTTTCTACTCGTTTCCAGTCAACATTTACATTCGATTCCAAAAGAGTATTAACAACTCTGAATGCAATTTTCCCTTTTGTTGCGTTTTGCCATTCGTTTAAAGCTTTTATAACAAGAGCGCGGTATTTCATGTCTTGCCCGCGTTTGGAGTAGAACTTCATCGGTGCAATGTAAACATTCAATGGCATAAATGTCCATCTCATTATTTTACCGTTTTTTAAAGATTCAGCAACATAAGTGTACTTTTGCATGTTTTTATTATATAATATTATTCGAGAAAAATCCAATAAGGGGAGAAATTTATGAATATTATGCAAATGATGAAGCAGGCACAAAGCTTGCAGCAAAGACTTAAAGATACACAAGCTCAACTTGCAAATACTGAAATCACAGGTCAATCTGCAGGCGGTGCTGTTGTTGTTACATGTGACGGTCAGGGTAAGTTTAAATCAATAAAACTAAAAGCAGAAGCAATTAATCCTGAAAATCCGTCTTCTGTTGACTCTGATACTGTTGAAATGCTTGAGGATTTGATTTCCACAGCTATTAATGAAGCGAGCAGCAAAGCTTCTAAAGAAATGGAAGAAAAAATGAAAGCTGTAACAGGTGGTATTAATATTCCCGGATTGAATTTATAATGATATATCCAAAGTCAATTGCGACATTAATTGAACATTTTCAAAAATTTCCGTCAGTCGGACCTAAATCTGCACAAAGGATGGCATTTTATTTGTTGAGAATGCCGATATCTGAAGTTGAAAAATTTGCGCAGAGTATGATTGATGCAAAGCAAAACACAAAAACTTGCGAAATTTGTTTCAATTTATCAGCAACGAGTCCATGTGAGATTTGTTCATCGTCTTCGAGAGACAAATCAACAATTTGTGTTGTCGCAGAAACCAAGGACTTAATTGCAATTGAAAAAACCAATGAATATAAAGGCTTGTATCATGTTTTGCAAGGCTTGATTTCTCCGATGGATGGAATTGGTGCTGATGATATTAGAATTAAAGAGCTTTTGAACCGTTTGACAGATGACAATGTAAAAGAAGTGATTTTGGCACTCAGTCCTTCTGTAGAAGGCGAAGCAACGAGCCTTTATCTCAATAAGTTGATAAAACCTTTTGGTATCAAAATATCAAGGATAGCATTTGGTCTTCCTGTCGGTGCAGATTTGGAATATGCCGATGAAATAACTATTGCAAAAGCTATTGAAGGTAGAAGGGAAATTTAACTAAAAGGGTGAACTGTTCCTGCCATTACTTCGTTCATGTCATATTTCTTTGAACCGTCTTTATTTCTTAAAATAGTTTTTCCGTTTTCGTTGCATAAATAGAATTTAGTTGTGCCTTGTTTGCCACCTAACATTAATTCGAAAGTCCAACCTGCTTCTGGCCATTTAGATTTGAATTTCCAGTTGCCTTTTGAATCTTGTTCCATCAATGCCTGATGGCTATTACCTTTGCCTATCAAATCTTTGAAATCTACAGCATCGCTATCACTATTATATGCTTGACCATTTTTAATCAAAGAACCTTTTATTGTATACCAATTATCGTCAATTACAAATCTTGCATCTTTTGCACCACCCCAACCAGGTTCAATGCTATCTTGCTTTGTGATAATCATGTTTTTCGAACCTGCAAATTTCATTGCTATTGGATATGTTTCTTCTCGGAATGTTGTTCCGTTTTCATCTATAGTGCCTTTAGCTGTACTTGTTGAATTTGTTGGGTTGCTTTTCCTTACAGGTAGTGTAAGTTTTTCGACATTTACGACCTTATCATCTACAATGGCTGTAGGATTAGCATCTCTTAAATATGTATATATTTCTTCATGGTCATCCCAGCTGAACATAAGAGTTTTTCTAAGTTCTTCTAATGTCATACCATCTTTAAACTTTTTCTTTTGTTCATCAGTCAATTGGTTGTAGTTTTTCCATTCATGTGCAGGGGTATATTTTGATAAATCACCTTTTTTAAATTTCTTTTCTGCCTTAGGCGGATCATCGCCAACACCGTCTGCACCGTCAGTATTGTCTGTTTCTTCGCTTGCTCTTACGGTAGTGTCGTCGCCATCACTTGCTCTGCTTGTTCTGACTGAAGTTTCTTCATCGTTCTCTTCTGCTCTTTCTGCAGTTCCTGCTTTTGCAGGATATAACTCTGCTAATTTATTACCTAGTTCCTCTGCAGAACCTTCAAATGTAGTTCTGTTACCGTCTTTTCCGGTAATTAAGTAACTCTTTATATTACCGTTATCATCATAAAGCGGTGCGATTGTACATTTATCTTTATATGATTCAGCAAATGTTTGCAAATTTCTCATTTGTGCAGCGCCGCCACGACCGTCAGAATTAAATCCATACTGACCAAATTGTCCGTATCCCATCATAGGATAACCCTGTGCTCCATAGTTAGAAAAATTAACATATGGGAAAAAACCTTGCTGCTGCTGAGGAGCATAAAATTGGTTAAACGGCAGCGGTTGACTTGGTGCTGCTCCGCCTGCACCGTCTCTTCTCAATATATTCCCTATATTTGTTGCTGTCTGTGATAAAAAGTTATTAGCTATTTGAAAACAAAATAAACTTCTCATAAACGGTGACATCCAGGGTTGACCACAACCGCCGCAACCCATTTGACCGTTATTTCCGTTGTTAAAAATTTTTATGGACACTCCACTATTAGTCCAAGGCCACCAGTTAACCATAGTGTACTCCTTTTTTTATTGCATCTGTATATATAAAGTATATAATAATGCAATAATTGCTAAAAATTTATCTATTGTTTACAAAAGTTAATATATAATTTAAATTATTCTGTGTGGTTTTGTTAATAGTTTAGCGTCTATACGTTCTTCTATAGCACCTTGTGGCTCATAGTATGGTGAAACTGTCATTATTTTGGCCGCAATGTCAGGGTAATAATATATAAATCTTAATTCGCTTGAAGTAAGAGGCTTTTGGGTATGTACGTTTGCGTAACGTGCAAGTTCTAAGATGTTTCTTGCTTCGTGCTCATCTTTAAATTCTAATTCAAGGTTATCGTAAACATTTCTGAAACCTTTAATTCCGCCATACTCACCTGTTGTAATCATTCTTCCTGTTTCAATAATTTCGGGTTCACCCCTTCCGAGTTCTTCAAAGTCGTAAAGCTCATAGTTTCTTCTGTCTTTTAGTGCTCCGTCTGCATGAATTCCTGATTCGTGAGCAAAAGCATTATCGCCAACTGCAGGCTGATTTATCGGAATTGGAACGCCAAATGCGTAAGCGGTATATTTCGCAAGTTTCCAAGTTTTGCTTAAATCAATGTTCGGATCGATGTGATACTTTCCTCTGAAACCTGCTGATTTTAATATAGCAAGCAAACAGGATACAAGGTCTGCATTCCCTGCACGTTCGCCCATTCCGTTTATTGCAGTGTTTATGTATGCATCAACCCCTGCATCAATCGCCCCTCTTGCACCCATAACTGAGCAGGCTGTTGCCATGCCAAGGTCATTATGAAAATGCGTTTCAATCGGCATTTGAACTTCTTTTGCAATTGTGAAAATTCTGTCGTAAGCGGTTTTTGGATCTTCATAGCCCAACGTGTCGCAATATCTGAAACGTTTTGCACCGCACTTTTTTGCCTCTTTTGCAAAACGGATTAAAAAATCCAAATCGCTTCGGGAAGCATCTTCAGCGTTTACACCAATTATTTCAGCTCCTTTTGAAACTGCGCATTCAACAGCTTCGCAAGTCATATTAATTATATCTTGCGGAGTCTTTTTCCCCATATATTTGCCGTTTATCATTTGCTCTGATGTGGATTGAGAAAGATTTACGTTTTTTAATTTAGGAACATTTTTAAATGACAATTCAACATCTGACGCAATTCCTCTCATCCAGCCTGAAAGTTTGGTTTTTGATATTACATTTCTTTCAACAAGTTCAAGATTTCCGTTTAAATAGTTCAATTCGTGTTGTGTTGTCGGGAAACCAAATTCAGATTGGGTAATTCCCATATCATCAAGCATCAGATTAATGATTGTTTTTTGAAGTTTCGCCAAACCCAAGCGGGAAGTCTGTACACCGTCCCTGTTTGTAACATCTACAAAGTAAATTCTGTTGTTTGCCATTATTTATACCTATTAAGAGATTTTTTGCCTATAAACATTCTGATCGATAGCGAAAATCTCTGAAAAATATACCGGCTCAGAATGACAAGTTGTAAATTACTTGCTTTTTTTAGTTAAATTAATTACAATACTTAGTATGAAACCTTTTAATGGTTCTGTCAAGTAAAAATATGAATACAACTAAATTAGAAAAAAAAATAAATAAAGAATATAAAACAGGTAATGTAAAATCCGCTATTGAACTATGTCAAATAGGCTTGCAAGAAGATCCTACAAATGCAGATTTACATGTTCGACTTGGGGATTTGTATCTTGCCTGGCATTTGGATATTTACAATTCCTGCCAATATATAGACGAAGCAATTACTGAATATCAGAGAGCTCTTGAAACTTATATTGATTCTGCTGAAATTTATTTCAAAATAGGTCAAGCTCATTATCATAAAGGCGATTTAGATAAAGCAATAAATTATCTGGATATGGCAATATCCAAGGATGAAAAACTTGGTAAAGCTCATTATCTTTTGGCAGAGACTTATACAAAAAAAGCCAGATTTCTTGACGCGGCTATGAGTGCTAAAAAAGCTATTAAGGCAATGCCGTTGAGAAATTCTTGTGCTCACTTTTTGCTTTCAAATCTTTATAATGTTTCTTCTGCAAGAAGTTTTAAAAATTGGCTGCTTTCAAAAAATGAGTTTATTTTATCATTGTTAACTTTACCGTTTGATAAAATTGCACTTGGTAATGTTTTAAAGACGCTTTCTTATACAAAATTTTTGCCTATATTAATAAAGGGTGCATATCTTTATCAAATAAACGATTTAACGGGAGCTTTAGAGGTTTATACCGAAGCTATTGAAAAAGCTCCGGGTTTTACTCCGCTTTATTGTTTGTTGGGTGATATATACAGATCTCTTGGAAGGTTTGATGATGCTATTACAGAATA
>CACYCU010000094.1 GCA_902772945.1 uncultured bacterium
TATGCAAAGTACATAAATGATGAGTCACCCGTATATATACAGAGAAAAACAGTTTCTCCTCATGATGCTGTGGAGATAATTTATGATGCAGGCGGTATTCCTGTTATCGCACATCCTCATGATTTGGATATTGCAGAACAATTAATTAAAGAGCTTATGCAGTATGGACTCAGAGGAATTGAGGCTTATCACAGAAAGCATTCACCTGCTTGTGTTGAATATTTTTCATCAATGGCAGAAGATTTAGGACTAATTGTAACGGGCGGCTCGGATTTTCACTGTCCAAACATAATGAATGGGCAAATTGTTCTTGGCAAAAACTTTGTTCCGGAATGGGTTTATGACAAATTGTTAGAAGAAAAGAAACGGATTGATTTAGCTTAAATGATAAAAAAATATTATCCAAAAATTGAGTATTCAGTTGTATTATTGGCACTTTTTGCAGTAATACTTTTAGCTGTACCTTTTTCTGTAGGGAGCAGCAGACAGGCAAATTTTATTTCTAAATGGAATGAAAAATTTAACAAAGTAGAGTATATGTTTTCAGTAGTTAATGCTCATACGACAGATGATATGCTTAAAAGCATGAAAAATGCTAAAGACGCATCAGAACGTGAAAAAATTTTGCTGATGATTATTAAACCTTACTTAAGAATTAATACAAACAAAACTCCAAACAGACATTATAAACCTAAGTATATGAATGGAGCACATGTGAACAAGAAGGATTTATATTATTTTGAAGAATTTTATTTCTCAGAGAATAAGACAATAGTTGGAATAAAAGATATAAATTCGACAAATGAGAATGATCCGTTTTTTATAATGATGTTTGACATGAATGGATTATTACCTCCTAACAGGTGGGGAAAGGATATCTTCGGCGTAAATATATATGATGAAGGTAAAATTGAACCTTTTGGTTACTCATCAAGTTTAGAAGATTTAAAAAAAGATTGTTCAAAATCAGGACGAGGAGTAGGGTGTTCTTATTATTATAAAATAGGGGGTGGGTTTGACGATTAAAAACGTCTGTGTGTTTGCGTCTTCATGTAATTATCTGGATGATATTTATTATAAAGAGGCATCCGAATTTGGAACTTTACTTTCCTTAGCAGGTTATAATATGGTGTATGGCGGAAGCTCTCTCGGTGTAATGTGGGCTTGTGCAGAGCAAGTAAAAGCCAACGGCGGTAATATTATTGGTGTCATGCCGGAAAAACTTCATAATATGGGTGTGTATACAGATGAATGCGTAGATTTAACTGTTACAAAAGGTATGAGAGAACGTAAAGCAAAGATGGATGAAATGTCTGATGCAGTTGTTGCGCTGGCCGGTGGGTTTGGTACCCTTGAAGAACTTACGGAAATGATTGTTCAAAAACAGTTAGGTTATAATAACAAGCCGATTGTACTTTTAAATACTAATGGGTTTTATAATAAGTTGAATGATTTTTTTGAGGAGATAATTACTCAGAATTTTGCTCGTTCTGAATCAAGGAATTTATATTATATTGCTCAAACTCCTGAAAACGCTGTTAATTATTTAAAAAATTATGTTCCAAAGCAGCTTGCAGTTTCAAAAGCTGATATTTATAGCAGGAATTGAGCTTTCTTTAAGAGATAAGTTGATAGTAAAATTCCAATAAAAATAAGTGCTATTGATATTATTTGAGCAATGTGAAATCCTCCGACATCTAATGCACTGTCGATTCTGATTGATTCTACAAAAAGTCTTACAACAGAGTATAAAATCAAATATAGACAAGCTGCTATACCAGGAGTTTTTGATAATTTTTTAAATAGTGATAATATAATTATAAAAATCAAAAAATCCAACATACTCTCATAAATAAAAGTTGGATGAAAGTAGCTATAGTTTACGTATTCTTCAGGTCTGTTTGCTACGGGTATATATAATTTCCAAGGTAATGTAGTTGGATAGCCGAAAGCTTCCGAATTAAAAAAGTTTCCCCATCTTCCGATACTTTGTGCAAGTATACTGCCGCATAAAAATGTATCAGCTAATTTTCTGAATTGAATATTGTACACCCGAGAAAAAATATATAATCCGGCAATCCCGGCAAAAATCATACCATGTATAGATAAACCACCCTGTCTGATATTAAAAATTTCTATCGGATGATATAAATAATATGAAAAATTGACAAGACAATAGTACAATCTTGCTCCAATTATGCCTATAATGATTAAATATGGAGAAAAATCAATCAATTTATCAGCCTGATTTTGATTGTAGTATATTTTGAATAATTTGTATGATGCAAAAAACCCTGCAAATACTGCTATTGCAAGCACTATACCATAGTAATAGATATTAAAACCAAAAACAGAGAAGGCGACATCTCCCGGAGATTGAAAATTATTTAACAACATAACTTTCTGCTAAGTTTTGTAGTTCTTCTAACTTATTATTTATATCTTCAGATTGTCCGTTTTTATCTGAATAAATTTGATAATCGGCAATCGCGCTATTTAAATATTCTACAATAACCTTTTTGGCGGATTCCGGAAGCTTAGAATCTTTTATAACTACATCTTCTTCATCAGGTTCTGCTTTTGATATTGAACCGTCTTCTTCTACTACAAGCTCTCCTGAGATTATATCTTTTGCTAAATTTTCTTCACAAACAGCTTTTGAATAGTATAGATCTGCAAAGTCAGGATTAAGTTTTGAAGCTTCATCATATGTTTTTATTGCATTTTCATAATCTTCTGCCTTTGTGTACGCTACAGCTAAATTATACTGAGTTTCAAAGACTGTCCCATCCAAATCAACACTTGATTTTAATCTTTCAATAGCTGATGTATAATCTCCATTATCCATAAAAGTTTTGGCTTTATTGTTCAATTCCTGCACAGCAAAATTATTAATACAAGCTGTTGAAATAACAGAAATTAATAAGATACTTGCTAGTAAAAAAGCTTTTTTCATGCTATAATCATCCTCATAAAATTATTGTTATAATTATAGGATAATCAAAGTTAAATAGCAAATCATATAAAAAAGTTTACAGAAAGGTAGGGTTATGTCAAAAGATAAGGTTGTTAGTTTAGGTGCAAAAAGGGATAAAAAAGAGGAGCAAGATGATTTGGTATACTGTAGTTTTTGTCACAGACCAAATACGCAAGTAATAAAAATGGTAAAAGGCCCCGGAGTAAATATATGTTCTGAATGTGCAATGATAGCCGTTCAATATCTTATTTTAAATGACAGAATGCCAACTGCTGAAGCTCAACAAATTTTGGATACTTTTTGGGGAAAGGCTCGGTAAATGAATCCGTTTGAAATAAAAGCTGAAATTTCAAAAATTTATTCTGAACTAGAAGGTATTAATGATGTTGAAAATTACGAAATACACTTCAGACGTTTGGATGCGGAAAATGACGCAAGTATCATTTGTAAACTTTTATTCAAAGAAATTAATAATAAAAATTCAAAACTCACTAAATTTATGCTTTTAAGGTATTGTCCTTCAAAAGAGTTGAGTGAAAAGCTATGGGGAATAATTAAAAATAATTTGTCTTCAAATCAAGCAAAAATTTTTGCACTGGATCTGTTAAGAGATATAGACACAGATTGGTCATATGAGGAGTGTGATAAATATTTTGATAATCCGGATGAATTGGTAGCGGCTGATACGCAAAAGATACTGGATAGTGCAATCTTAAATCCCGAAGTTCAAATTGATTTTTTAGATTTTTTAACATCTTTGCCTGAAGATGATAAGATAGTTCTTTTAAATTCACTGGCAAATGATTATTCGCAAGAAGAACTTGCAAATATGTTAATCCCTGTATTTTTGTCAGTCCCTGACGGTGAGGTAAAAAGGGCAGCTCTGGATATTCTAGGTAATTCAAAATCACAATTGGCATATCACGCATTAACCCAAGCTTTTGAAAATGCATCGGATAATCTAAAACCACTTATAAATAAAAATATTTCTACTCTAAAATTGGCCGGAATTAGAGAGGATAATTCTTTAGAATATTATAAAAATTTGCTAAAAGAGTCAAAACCATACAGATTTTGTATAACATATCCTGATGGTCATGGAAATCAAGCAATAATTTTTTCAAGAATTTCAAAAAACGGAAAAATTCAGTTTGTTGCAATTGTGATTGATGATTATAAAGGTATAAGAGATTGTTTTGGATTTAATGAAATTTCAAAATTTGAATGTAATGCAATAATTGATAAATTCTACAAAGGTCAAAGAGCCCTTGAGGTTGAACCGTCGATTCTAAGGGCTATTTTAGATAAAGCAGAGAAATTATCAAATGATTCAATGCCTTATGAATATGCTTGTTGGAAAAATTTGCTGTCTGATATTGAACCTGCTGCGATAAATTTAAATTACAAGATTCGAAAATTAAATGAATCGGAATTTGAAGAAATTTTAAAATATGATTTTACCGATTTTTGGTTTTTAGATAGTCAATACAGTGATGAATTTGAGGAGTTCTTGAAGGTTGCTGATAGTTCAAAACCAAAAGATTTTGACAAAATAATAAATGAAAATGTTAATAAAATATTTTATCCGTCAGAAGCAAAGATATGGACAAATAGAATACTAAATGTTTCGTTACTAAAGCATTTGGCAGGTGATGAAAAAGCTGCTGAAATGTTGTATTCCCTTCATAATGATAGTGAATTAATCAAAGAAATGTTTAAAAATATTTTAAGAAAAAGCTTGTATGAATATTATTTTGCAAAAAAGGATGACCAAAAGGTTAAAGAAATAGAGGTTATGTGGGTAAATGCATAAAATAATGGCACTAGATATCGGAACAAAAAGAATAGGAATTGCACTGAGTGATTATTTGCAAATTCTTTCGAATCCTCATTCATATATTTCAAGACAGCCCGAACAACAGGCGGTTAATGAAATAATTAAAATTGCAAAAGAAAATAATGTAGAAAAAATCGTAGTAGGTGTCCCGTTTAATATGGACGGTACAGAAGGAGCTCAAGCTCAGGATTGTAAAAATTTTGCTTCAAATTTTTCTGATTATGAGATAATATATGAAGATGAAAGGTTGACATCTGATTCAGCTGAAGAAAATTTACGAGCAAAAAAGATAGATTTTAGAAAAGACAAAGGACTTGTGGATATAGAAAGTGCTTGTATAATATTACAACAATATTTAGAAAGGAAAAACTAAAATGGCAGAAGAAGATCAAATCATTGAAACTCAAGATGAAAATGGCAATATCGTAAAATTTGAATTGTTTGATATTGTTGAAGTTGATGAACAAGAGTACGCTTTATTATTACCGGTAGAAGATGATGAAAGTGAAGAAGTTGTTCTTATGCGTTTAACAAAAGACGGTGACGATTATTTGTTTGAAACAATTGATGATGATGCTGAATTTGAAAAAGTTGCAGAATATGTAGAAAATATGGATGAAGAATAATGTTCGAAAAATTTACGGAAAAAGCAATAAATGTAGTAACTACTTCTCAAAATATTGCTAAAGAAATCGGAGCGAGAAAAGTTAGCGCCGAAATCCTTTTGCTTGCTCTTTTTGATGAAGCCAGAGGTATTTCTTTAAAAATATTTAAATCATACGACATTACGAGAGAAAAACTAATTGATGAGATAAGTAAATATATTCATTTTACTTCGTCTCAGCAGGTTGAAAATCTGCCGTTTGATGATGAGTATAAAGAAATCTTGAAGAAATCACTTGATCTTGCTAATAAGTCAGGTAATCCAACGATTTTATACGAGCATTTATTTCTTTCCGTGATTTCAGATAAAAAATCAAATAATTTTAAAATTCTAGAATGCTTAGGGTTCGATATATATAAATCAAAAGCCCTTCTTGAAAAATTAGTTCAAAAAAAATCAAAGATATATAATCATCCGGAAGCGGATGAACCGACTCAAATTAATAACCAAGCTCAACAAACAGATAATATCTTTGATTGTGAAGAATCAGCAAAAGTATTTGAACGAGCTGTTTCAAAGTTGTCTACCTCAAATTACGAGATATTGGGAACTGAACAAATTTTATCTTCAATTTTGGAAGATAAAGAATCTGATTTATCTAAAATCTTAGGTAAATATGGTGTAACAAGTGATAATTTTGAACAAAAACTTTCAAAAATTCAATCTAGGCAGGCTGAATATGAAGGCAGACAAATTATTTTTACTCCAAATGCTTTTACGACAATGAACATGGCTTTGCAAACTGCAAAAGAACTCGGTTCATCAGTTGTTTTGCCAGAGCATATAGTTCTTGGACTTTTAAAAACAAAACGTGGTATTGCGTATGAAATTCTTAAAGAATTACATATTCCTGATGATGATTTGGCTCATGCAATAATAAAACCAATTGAAAAACAAATGCCTGAGACGCTAACCATTTTAAGATTGGCTAAAGAAGAAGCTCGACGTTTGGGACGAAATATTGTAGGGACAGAAATGTTTTTGTTGGGCATAATAGGAGAAGCAACTGGTATTGGCTATAGAGTACTGGCAGAGCTGGAAATAAATATAAAAGATGCAAGAGCTGTTGTTGAAAATATAATCGGCTTTGGAAATGAATATTATGATAAAGAGATTATTTTTACAGAGAGAGCAAAAAGAGTGTTGGAAACAGCTTGGGAACTCGCAAAAAAAGATAAAAAGACAAAAATAGAATCTGAGCATATGCTATTGGCACTCACTACAGAACCAAATTCTCTTGCAATGAAAGCTCTAGAAACTCTTGGTGTTGATGCCGTTGAAATTCGTGAAGGTGTTAAAAAATTTCGCGAGGCATAATATTGATTAGCGAACGTGTTAAAATTTTTATAGAAAAATATAATTTGAAAGAACCGTTTTTGGTAGCTTTTTCAGGCGGTTATGATTCTATGTGTCTGCTAAATGTTTTATATGAATTAAAGCATAAAGTTGTAGCAATTCACCTTAATCATAATTGGAGAGGGGAAGAAAGTTTTAAAGAAGAAATTAATTGCAAAAATTTTGCTAAAAGTTTGGGTATTCAATTTTATTCTGAAACACTTTCTGATGATATTGCTCACACCGAAACAGCTGCAAGAGAAGCAAGATATGATTTTTTTGAGCGCTGTGCAAAAAAGTTTAAGTCAAACGTTATTTTTACGGCACATAACCTAAATGATAATGCAGAAACGGTCTTATATAGAATTATAA
>CACYCU010000095.1 GCA_902772945.1 uncultured bacterium
AAGAAGACAGAACAGAATTTTTTGCCACTTTCTTTCAGGAATATTACAGCACTTTAAAACTTGAATTCCCTGACAAAATAGTTTCAAACGAACTTGAAGCTGTTGGAGAAAAAGCCCTGTATGAAGAATGGCTCGAAATTTTAGCACAAAAGAAAGTTAAAATAAGCTACGGCAAATCCGCTCAGGGAAAAGAACTCCAAATGCTTGCAGATAAAAATGCACAGGTTGTCCTTGATAACGCAAAAATCACTAAAATGACAAAAATTCGTGATGATTTTAATGAAATAGGTTCATATTTGGCTGAAAAACTTCATTTGAAAAATTTTCCGCACAGAATGGAATGCTATGATATTTCGCACATTCAAGGGACAAACACCGTCGCATCTATGGTAACTTTTATAAACGGTGTAAAAAAAGCATCCGAATACAGAAAGTTTAAAATTAATTCTACTGAAGGCAAACCGGATGATTTTCTTTCTATGAAAGAAGTTTTGACAAGACGACTAAGCCATCTTGGTGAAAAAAAATGGGAAAAACCTGATTTAATAATAATAGACGGTGGCAAGGGGCAATTGTCAAGTGTTATGCAAATTATTGAAGAACTCGGAATTACAGATATTGATGTTGTGAGTCTTGCCAAAAGAAATGAAGAAGTTTTTCTTCCAAAACAATCAGACCCTGTAATTTTGCCAAGAAATTCAAGCGCATTATTTTTATTCCAAAGAATAAGAGATGAAGCGCACAGATTTGCAATAACATTCCATCGAAAATTACGGTCAAAATCAATGATTACTCATCATTCGGATTGATTTGTTGATTTTTATTATCACGATTGAGAGCTTCTTTGACGGTTTTAAGTTTTTTGATACTGCCTGTGCCCGTAGTGTATTCTGCAATAGAATTTTTGATTTTTGTTTGTTCTTCCTGACGTTTTCTCTCCTCTGCTTCTTGAGCTGAAGGCGGAAGCAATTTTTTATTTTCAGGACTGCTGTTGTCTATATTTCCATCGCTATTCATAATAGTAAATTGTTTTGTAGTATATAACCAGTGTTTTTTTAATTCACCTTTAATGTTTGGTCTTGTAGCCCAAAGTATAACATACCTTTCATCAGAAGATAATCCGCCGCTTATCTTTGTCAAAGGTTCAATACCAAAACACGCCGAAGATATATTTACAGACACCCAAAAATGAGGGGTGCTCAACTTTTTAGGCTCCATATAAACTTTTAGGTTATTATATCTGTGATAAATTTTTTGTGCTGTGTTATATGAATCTGATTTTGCATTAATTATGTATTCCCTTAAACTGTTTTCAAGAATTTTTATAGAATCAGAATCTGACATAAATCCTCCTAATTATTTAAGCTATGTATTGGTGCCGGTATCCGGCCGCCTCTTTTGACAAAACCTGATGAAGATAAGTTATTTACGCTCATAATAGGTGCTTTTCCTAAAAGTCCGCCATAAAAAACTTCCTCTCCTATATTCTTTCCCAAAACCGGTATAATTCTAACGGCAGTTGTTTTTTTATTTATCATTCCAATTGCCATCTCATCTGCAATTATACCTGCAATAGTGTCTGTTGGGGTATCCCCCGGTATTGCAATCATATCAAGTCCTACAGAACAAACTGATGTCATTGCTTCTAATTTGTCAAACGTCAAATATTTTTTTGAAGCAGCTTCAATCATGCCTGCATCTTCAGACACAGGAATAAATGCTCCTGACAGTCCGCCAACATGTGAACTTGCCATTATACCGCCTTTTTTTACAGCATCGTTTAACATTGCAAGGGCAGCCGTCGTTCCATGAGCTCCTGCATGTTCAAGTCCCATTGCCTGAAATATTCCGGCAACACTATCACCAACTGCAGGAGTAGGCGCAAGTGATAAATCAATAACTCCAAACGGAATATCCAATTTTTGTGCTAATTTTCGTCCTACAAGCTCACCTGTCGTTGTAATTTTATAGGCAATTTGTTTAATTTTATTGGCAAGGGTACTCAAGTCAGCTGATTTGTCCAAAGATTCAATTGCAGCTCTAACAACGCCTGGACCTGATACTCCGACATTCAGAGCGCATTCCGGTTCTCCTATTCCGCAAAAAGCACCTGCCATAAACGGATTATCTCCGGGAGAATTACAAAATACAACAAGTTTTGCAGCACCTATTCCGTCATTATCTTTTGTTAATTCTGCCGATTTTTTAATAATTTCTGACATCCTTAATATTGCATCCATATTTATGCCGGCTTTTGAAGATGCAACATTTATTGATGAACAAACTCTCTCTGTTTGCGCCAAAGCTTCAGGAATACTATCTATCAAAAGTTTATCACCTTTTGTGCAGCCTTTTTCTACAAGAGCTGAAAATCCGCCAATAAAATTTACTCCAACATCTTTTGCAGCTTTATCAAGAGTTTTAGCAATTTTTACATAATCCGGATTTTTACAAGCCTCACCTATCAAAGAAATTGGTGTTACTGCAATTCTTTTATTTACTATTGGGATAGAATAATCATTTTCAAATTCATTTGCAAATTCAACCAAATTTGCCGCATATTTTTTTATTTTATTATAAATATTATCGCACAAGACATCAATATCACTATCTATACAATCTCTCAAACTCAATGCAAGAGTAACTGTACGAATATCGAGATTATACAGTCTTATCATATTAATTGTTTCAATTATCAAATCTTCATTTAGCATTTCGGTTTGCCTTTTGGAACATAAGATCCGTAATATCGAGTGATCTTGCTTTTAAGCGAAGTTCTACACGACGACTTTTATTGTAATCTTCTTTTCCGTCATCTGTTAAAACAGGTTCGGAAAAACTCTTTCCTTCCACAACAAGTTTTTTCTTAAGTTGTTCATTGTATTGTTTATTGTATCCGGTTTTAAAAATATAGTTTGCGACAGAATTTGCCCTTTCAAGACTCAAGCTCATATTTCTCAAATATTGTTCGTCAGGATTACTTATACCTGCATAAGATTGACTGTCAGTGTGTCCTTGAACCAGTATACTTTCCGTATTTGATACAAAGTCTTTTTTCTCAAATATTGTATTAATATATATAGGTGCAAATTTATCCAAAAAGGCTTTTCCTTTTGGAGAAAGAGTGTAGCTTCCGACTTCAAACAAATCTAGATCAGAAATTTTTATATCACCTGTCATTTTATCAACTTCTGCTTTAATATTTGCCTTCTTAAGATTTTCAATAAGCTCTTTACTCATCTCCATTCGTTGTTTTTTCTGTTCCAAATTTTGCTGAGTAAACCCTGTCATTGCAAACACAAACAAAACCATGAAGATAATTGCCAAACCTAACATAAGGTCTGACATTGTTGTCCAGAATATATTATTATCGCCTAAATCTGCTGATTTTTGTTTTAGTTTTAAGCCCATTTAATTCCTCTAGAATAAATCATCAACATCATCTGATTTACTGTTTTTTGCTACTTCTTTCATACTTTTGTTCATCTGATTTATTCCGAAAATCAGATTTTCAAGATACGGAACCAGATTACTTGCTATGCCTGAATTTAATGCAACTTTAAAGTTTTCAGGCATCATTGTTATAAGATTTGAAATTGAGTTATTTTGAATTTTTGTTTCTTTTAATAATTCTAATAAGAATTTTTCTGATGAAATATTATCAAATAATTTGCCAATTAATTCTTCACATTTAGCAAGCGGAATTTTACACAATTTTTGTGAAAGAAGTCTTTCAACCATCAAATATATCAATGAAGAACCAACCGCAACAACTGATACAAGCGCTGCAGTCTGCATGCTTGACATCAAGCCTGATACGGATGATATTGTATTTTCCTGATTTGTAAAGTCCAATTTACCAAATGCTATTGCGATGTTTAAGAATGTAAATAACGGACCAAAACCTGTAAGAATAGTTGGTATTGTTTGTATAAATTTATTATTGAATTTTGAATTTACCAGACTTTCTTCATTAAAGAAATACAAAGGATCAACAGTTGTTTGAATGTTTTGAACAGTTTCTGATACTTCTTTGTATGTCAAGTTATTATCTTTTCCTTTTAATGCTACTGATTCGGAAAATACCAGAGTATTTTTAAATTCATGCCAAACTGCAGAAACATATGGATTGGATGACATCCATTCATCAATCTCTCTAAATCTGAAGTTTAAATCACTCTTTTTAAAATCTGATATAAAATTTAGCAATATTAACAAATTTTTATTCGCAAATTTATAACTTTTAATACAATAAATTACAGAACAGATAAATACCACAATTACTATCATGATTGGTATATCTGTAAAAATCTTCAATAAAAAATTCATACTCTCTCCTTGATTGAAATTATATCATAACGATTATAATATGGCAATTTTTTGTATTATATTATACATATGACAAAAAATGTTTATATACACGTTCCCTTTTGCAGGCAAAAATGTAAATATTGCTCTTTTATTTCTTTTCCAAAACTTGAACTGAAAGAACAATATTTAAAAGCTTTAGAAATACAAATTACAAACTGCTACAAAAATGAAATATTAGAAACATTATATTTTGGGGGCGGAACACCTTCTTTGTTATCAGTTAATGATTTCAAAAATATTTTGAATTTATTTAACATTAATTCCGATACAGAAATTACTGTAGAATTAAATCCAGAAACATTAACCGAAAAATATTTATCCGATTTGTACGGATTAGGCATCAATAGATTAAGCATTGGCTGTCAGACTTTTGATAATAATATTTTGGAATACATCGGACGAAAACACAATTCATCAGATGTAAAAAACACAGTAAAAATCGCACAAAACATAGGATTTAGAAATATAAGTCTTGATTTTATATACGGACTTCCAACACAAGATGTCAGTATGTTTAGAGATGATTTATCTCAAGCTTTAGAACTCGGAATTTCGCATATTTCATTATATGGTTTAAAAATAGAAGAAGACTGCTATTTTGGCAAATATCCTCCAAAATCACTTCCTGACAACGACATACAGGCCGACATGTATGAAAATGCAGTAAAATTTTTAAAAGAAAACAATTTTGAACATTACGAAATCAGTAATTTTTCAAAAAAAGGTTACAATTCCAAACACAATTTGAATTATTGGAATAATAACAGTTATTATGGTTTTGGGGTTGCGGCACACGGATATGAAGATGGTATAAGATATTCAAATCCAAAAACCATAGAAGAATTTATTAAAAACCCTCTAAAACATAAAACTGAATTAAAGTTATCTTCCGATGAAATTTTGGAAGAAGAAATTTTTCTTGGTTTTAGAAAATTATCAGGTATTAATACAAAAAATATAAATGAAAAATTTTCAATAGACTTTGAAAACAAATATAAAAACGTCCTTAAAAAATATAACCAATATATTACAAGAACACCCGTCGGATACAGACTATCCGAAAAAGGTGTTCTTATAAGTAATTCTATATTATCTGAGTTTCTGGAAGATTAGTCCTTTTTGAATTTTTTTGCAACAGTTTCATAACATTTTTCTGCTTTTTCGCCTACATAAACGGCAGCATTTTTTATATGAGCCCATGCTTTTTTAACAAATCCTTCTGTCTTTTCAAGGTCTACTTTTTCAATTTTTTTATTTTTTACTGCATAACCTAAACCGGCAAAAGCACCTAAAGCCACAATCGCTGTTGCTATTGCTGTTTTTAAAGCAGAGCCGGATTTTTTGTCTTGATTGTTAAATCTTTCAAAAGAATCAGGTTTATCAACAGAAACCTGTGTTGAAAATTTTCCTGGAGAACTTAAGATATCCTGAGAAACTGTTTCTCCGCGAAAATTTATATTTGATATTGCATCTATCATGAGTTGACCTCCTAACACTATACATATAAAACGACCTTATAAGATATTTTGTCGAAATATTAGAAATTTTTCAATAAAATTTACAAAACTTTACATTAATTTTGGAATATTTTTTTTGCAAATGTAATCGTATAATTTGTAGGAGAAAAATATATGGAACAAGAAACTTTAATTTACATTGACGATAAAGAAAAATATGATGCCAGCGCAGCTGCAAATTTTTACACTAATTCTAACACCAAAAACAGAGCATATATAAATATTTTGGGTGTAGAATTATTAGAAAAATACCTTGAATCAGAAAATATCAAAACATCTGATACAAAAAATCTGCATTCTATAAAAAAGATTTTGGAAGAAACTGATATATCAGATATTATGTTTGACAACGTTCATATCGACGTCAGAGTTGTCTATGATGAAAAAGCTATTTTTATTCCAAAATCACATTTCGAATATAATATTACCCCCGACATATATGTTGTATTACTTTTAGAAAAAGATTTTTCTCATGTCAAATTTTTAGGTTTCTTTGAACCAAGATTAATAAATAAAAATAACGCAAATGACAAATATTACTTTATTGAAAAAGAAAAGTTATCATCCCCGCTTGATTTCATTGAATATATAAAAAATCATAAAAACGAAATAGAAAAAGTCATTCCGGATAATGAAATTGAAAACTCTCAAGAAATTATCATCTCCATGACAGATAATGATGTTTCTGAAAACGATAAAAAACATCTCTTAGAACAGTTATCAAAAAGCTCTAAGTTAAGAGAGTTGTTTATTGAATATGAGAATTTTGAAACATTATCTTATAAAGCAATGCGCGATCCTTCAATAGAAAAGTATAAAATTGCAAATGATGTTACACCTATAGATGAATTTGAAGTTTTTGACAATAACGATTCTGCTAATGATGAAATTTTTGAATCAATTGAAGATGATTTGAATGTTGAACCTTTGGATAATATGGAAGATTTTTCGGAAATTGCAGATGATGAAATTATTGACAATTTGGAAAATTCAATTAATGAAAACTCAATCGATGACAGTTTAATTGATAATTCTATTGATGAAAATACCATCGATGAAAATTCTTCCGGAGAATCCATAGGTATTGCAGGTGGAGCAGTTGCAGGAGCAATAGCCGGAGGTGCAATCGCTGCAGGTCTTGGTGCAGGAGAAACTCTTGCCGCTGCGGATACTGCTTTGGAAGGAATTAATCTTGTGGAAAACGGAATTAATATGGTTGATGAAATGATTAATTCCAAAGAAATTTCACCTGTAGAAAATATTGATGATACACAAATTGAACCTTTGAATGACAATGCAGAAATTATTAATAAAATAGACATAGATGAACAATTAGAAAATCAAGAAATTTTAACTGAGAATTTATTAGAAGAGAAAAACTTTGACAAAATTGAATTGAATGAATTAGATGAAAAACAAGCAGAAGACTTGGAAGAAAAAATCCAACTCAATGATGATATTTTCGAATCGGATAACAAACAAGATAATTTGATTTCTCTTGATAGCGTTGATGTTGGTGAAAATAGTGATTCTGATTCTGATGATGAAGATAACGCTATAACACTTGAAGATATAGATAATATGGACGATTTAGAAAACTCTGACAGCACGGAAGGTTTTCTTGATTTAGATGATGAAGAATTAGAAATCGAAGATATTGATAATTTGAATGAAGAAGATGAAGTTTATGAAAAAGAAACTTTAGATATTGGACAAATTAACGAAACAGATATTGAAACAAAACCGGAAGAATATGAGGTTGAAACTGATATCTCTTTAGATAATGTTATTACTGAAGAAAGTTCTACCGAAGAAAAACAAGAATTAATTAATGATGATATCAACACCGAAGATATTATTGAAGAAAATCTTCCTGAAGATACAATTATTGAAGATAATATCGTTGAAGAAATTTCAGAAGATGCAACTTTAGATGATACAGTTGCAGAAGAACTTCCGAATAATGTAATTGATAATATAGATAATCTGGAAGAAGTTCCTCAATATGATAATATCGTTGAAGAAATTTCGGAAAATGAAATACTTGAAAATTCTGCTATAGAAGAAATATCCGAAGACAATATTGAAGAAAATATCGATTTAATTGAAGATAGCACAGAAGAACTTCCTGAAAATACAGTTATTGAAGACTATCAGGAAGAAAATGCTTCAGAAGATGATAATATAGAAAGTCTTGAAGAAATTTCTAAAAATATTGAGAATAACACCATAGAAGAAATTTCTGAAGATTTGATTCTTGATGATGCCGTTACAGAAGAAATTTCTGATGATTTGTCACTTGAAGACAATATATTAGAAGAAATTCCTGAAAATATTGAAAATAATGTTGCAGAAGAAATTACTGAAACTACGGAAGATGAGCTGCCTACTAATTTTGAAGGAAGTAACGAATCTTTCGGTAAAAATCTATTAGAAAATCTTTCTGCAGAAGAAAATGACAATATCTTGATTGAAGAAGAACAAATTGCAGAAGAAGATTTTGGTTCTGTAGATAACGAAATTAATGACCAAGAAGATGTTTCAACAGAAAGTGATAACGAACCTAATGAAGAAATATCTGCTGTTGAAAACATTATTGAACAAGCTGATATAACAGAAAATATTAACGCTAATTTAAGCAATGATGATATGCTCTTACAAATTGATAATGTTCTAAATTCATCTGTTGAAGCTCAATCCGATGAAATCATCGATTATAACCAAAATGTTGAGACCACAGAGTCTGTTGCTCCACCAAATGATTATATAGAAAATCTTATGAATAACAACGAAACTCCGATTGAAGAAGATGAAAACAAGTTAAATGTTTTGTATAACGAAGAAGAAGTTCAAACAAATAATGAAATAGATAATTTAGAAAATATAGAACCGGTAATGACGGAACAAAACAAGCCTCAACAACCGAATAAAAAACTTATACTTCTTGTTGGTGCTCTTGTTGCCGTAATTGCTGCAGGTTCAACAATGTTATTATTAAAACCCAAAGAAGATAATAATGCCGAACTTGAACCGCTTCCAAACAGGACAGAAGTGGTAGAAAATAATACTACAGACAACTCTACTGAAAATATTCTTGAAACAAACGCTCCGGAAGTAAAACCGGTAGCTGAAAGCAATGTAAACAAACAAACTGCTGTTCAAGAACTAAAAAATACTCAGCCAAAACGCACATCTACAGCATATATGTCCGTAAGCAAAGTCGTTTGGGATGTACCCGATAACCTTTCTTACAGCACCAGAATGCAAAATTATTTAAGAACAGCAGGCAAAAGTATAAAACTGACACTTTCAACAGACTTGCTCTTGGCAACAGAATATGCATATACCAATCATGTTAAAATTAACATGGTTATTGGTTCTGACGGTTCTGTAAAATCTTCTGCAGTTTCCCAAAGCAGCGGTTCTTCGCAGATTGATAAAATTGTGTTACAATCTGTTAAAGAAACTCTTAACGTTATAAAACCGCCCAGCGAAGACGTTAAAGGCAAAGATTTCAATTTGAATCTTATCATATACTTTTAATTATGATATAATGTGATAAGAATAGGGAAAACTCGTGGAATTAGAGCAGGACAAAATTAATTTAATAGAAAAAATAATCAAAAGTGACAGAAAGTTCGCTAATAATGAAGATTTGTATGACGATTTCTTCAACGAAACCTGCAAACGTTCCTTATTGATTGTTAAAACAGTCAGTTCAGATGCAACTTTGGAAGCATATTTAAGAAAAATTGCAACTACTGCTATCTTAAATGTTCTTAAAAGCGAAGGTCGTTTAAGAAGGACTCAAAGCGGTTTTATTCCGACAAAAAATGTTTCTTTAGAAACAGAAACTGATTACTCCAATACAATCATAAACTATGAACCGGTCGATATTCAGGATACTCCTGAAGATGTTATACTCAAAAAAGATATCCTGCAAAATATTTCAGATGCTGTATATGAAATTGATAAAATTCAACCTGAAAAAAATTATTTAAAACTATACTATCTCAGATATGAACACGGATTAACTCAAAAAGAAATCGCTCAAGAATTAAATTTGTCCCAATCAGAAGTTTCCAAAAGACTATTCAAATTGATGGGTGAAGTAAAACAGGCTATACAATGATTTGTCCTATTTGTAAAAAAACAATTCCCGACAATACATTAAAGTGTCCTTATTGCAAATCAAGGACTGGTTTGATATGCAAAAATTGTAATACAATAAACACACTTTTTGACTACAAATGTAAAAAATGCGGCGCAGAAATTTTAAAGCTTTGCCCTAATTGCAGCAGCGTTAATTTTCCAAACACAGACAAATGCAGAAAGTGTGGATATTCTTTTCAAAAACCCATTATAACCGAAGAAGTTTCACTTGAATATTGTGCAAATACAGTTTCACAAAAGAGTGCAAAAGAAATCCTTGTAAAAGGGATATCTTCTCCTGATAAAAAAATATTTTCACTTAGCGGTGCAAAAGGAAGCGGAAAAAGTTTGGTTTTAAAATCCGTGATGTCTGAATTAAAAGATTTTGCTTGGTTATACGGCAAATGCACCCCGATAACCCAAATTACTCCCGGCGGCGTAATTCAGGATATTTTGTTGAATCTGTTTAATTTACCAAATTTTTGTTTAAATAATTTACAGTTCAAAAAAGATGCTTCAAAATTTTTTAAAAACGAGTTTCCGGAGCTTAGCAATAATGAAGTTTTTGATGTTTTGAATTTTCTATACCCCACAAATGAAGGAACTTTTGAAGAAATTGTTGCAGGCAAAAATCGCACATTTGAATTTTTAAACAAAGTCTTTGACAAAATTATATTCACAGGAAAATATGTTCTTGTAATAGATAATTTTGATTTTATAGACGGTTTTTCTTATGAATTTATCAGCCGTTATATCAAAAAAGAAAAAATCTGGAGAAATCTAAAATTTTTGCTGCTATATAATGAACCAAAACCTGCAAAAGGATATTTCTATTTTCCGACTAAAAATGATGACAATTTTTATCTTGATATTTCAGTAGCTCCTTTAGAATATAAACAAATGAGCGCATTGGTGGAACAAAAATCTAAAAAAATTAAAGATTTTCCGACTCTGTCTACTGCAGAACTACAAGAAATATATAAAATAAGTTCAGGAAATCCATCATATATTAATCATGCTCTTTGCTTAAAGAATGACTGTTCTTTATGCGAGCAACAATTTGAACTCAGCACAACTTTCAAAGGTGTTTTGGAACACAGACTTGCTCTGCTTTCTCACTTGAATCCGGAGGCATATAATGTTCTTTTGGGTTCTGCTATTATAGGTGACAAGATTAATGTAAATTTGGTTAAAGAAATTTTTGAAATTGATAACAAATCTTTTAAGGAAATTCTTATTTATTTAAAAAATATGGATTATATAAATCCTGTGAATGAGATATATTGTGAATTTACATCTCAGCTTTTGTGGGAAACCATATTAAAATCAGCAAGTAGTGATGACAATTACATAAATATCAATAAACAAATATTCAAACATTTAACGGACTTCACCTTAAATTCTCACGCAATTTTAGGTATAATTGCACAAAACCTTAAACAGCCAGAACTGGCATTAGAAAAAAAAAAAAAAAATACCCGATTAGCATCATATATAGGAGATTTAAATTTGTATGCAATTTCACAAAAACAATCTCTTGCATTGATTAATGAATTTGATGAAAATGAAACTTTAAAAATCAGATACAATATTTCGGAACGATTGGGAAAATTGCTTTCAAATTCAAATCCGAAAGAAGCTATGGAATATCTTCCTGATGCAATTTCAAACGCTCAAGCAATCGGCGACAGTCCTAGAGAAATTGAACTTCTTGCATATTTGGCTTCCTGCTGTCGAAAAACAGGAAACTATTTTGGTGAAGTTGAATGTGTAGATTCTGTTTTAGAAAAAGTTAAACCCGAAAACACCGTAGATATTGCTTTGTTAAAATCTACTAAATTAAATGCCCTTTTGAATATAGGTAATTGCGGTCAAATTATCAATATGATTGATAATGAAATAATGCCTGTTTTGGATCAATTTTTCAGCAAAAAAAGCTCAATTCACGACCCGAGAGCTCCTTTTATGTATGATACTTGGCTGAAAACTTATCTGACACTTGCAAATGCACTCGTTATGCAAGGGAACGACAGATCTTTTGAAATTTTGACAATTTTATTTGACATTATTGAAAGAAATAAAATTCAAGACGAATTATTTATTTGCAAATGTAAACTTACATTGGCATTTGCAAACACCATGAAAGGAAATTATCAAGCATCCGAACAAATGCTTGAAGAAGTTTTGAAACTCTATAGAGAAAATACAATGGATAATGAAACTATTATCCGTTGGAATTTTATAAATATCATTAACAACTTCTTTAGAAAAAAATACTATAATATGCAGGAAGACTTGTTCCAAATTGTTACTTTTGCAAACAACAACGGCGATAATTTCACCAAAAATATCTTAAAAACTCTACTTGGCAAAATTTTCAAAGATAATAACAATTCTAAACACGCTTTGGATATTTATAATGACCAGATTGCCTATTTTGCAAAAGAAAAAATGGCACTTGGTGCATTGCTGACTTGGTTTTTAATAGCTGATACAACTTTGGATGTTGAAGGTCCTCAAAAC